>JAZFRG010000354.1:0-4656 GCA_036445535.1 Sphingomonadales bacterium | reverse complement strand
CAGAAGATTAAACGCGTGGCTGGCGATAATGCACTGATCGTAGGCCGGCAGCGGCAAGCCGGCTTTTAATAGCTTTGCGCATTCACTTTCCGCATCTTTGAAGTGCTGCATTAAAACGGAGGTATTGGCGTGCTCAAAATTATAAGCAGAGAATTGCTTTTCGCTTTCTAAAAAGACATCGCCGTAAGTGACACCGGCGCCGTTGAAATCAAGATCAAAAACATTATCAACGCCCTGCACGTACATCGCCAGACGTTCCAGCCCGTAGGTCAGCTCACCCGATACCGGGTTACAATCAAAACCGCCGACCTGCTGGAAATACGTAAATTGCGATACTTCCATGCCGTCGCACCAGACCTCCCAGCCCAGCCCCCAGGCACCCAGCGTCGGGCTTTCCCAGTCATCCTCGACAAAGCGGATGTCGTGCTTCTTGGCATCAATGCCGAGCGTTGCCAGGCTTTCCAGATACTGGTCCTGAATGTCATCCGGCGAGGGTTTTAAAATCACCTGGAACTGATAGTAGTGCTGCAGGCGGTTGGGGTTCTCCCCGTATCTGCCATCGCTGGGCCGTCGACACGGTTGAACATAGGCTGCTTTCCAGGGGCTTTTTCCCAGGGCCCTGAGCGTGGTCGCCGGGTGAAAGGTTCCTGCCCCCATGGATAAATCATAGGGTTGCAGGATCACACATCCTTTATTCGCCCAAAAGGTTTGCAGACGTAAAATCAGGTCCTGAAATGATGGTTTCTTGGCCAAGCTGGCACCCCCTTAAAATTCAATGGTAAAATACCTATATCAGCATGTAAGGAAAGGCTTAATTGTTATTTTCAAAAAAATGCGAGGGAAAAATGGCTGAAAAGAAACTGGGTGAGAAAACCGTAGACGAATTTCTGGAAGAAATTGAGAGGGATTTAAAGCGTCTCGATGAAAAACTGGATGAGACCGGTGCAAAATTTAAAAAGGATGTTCGTGGTTTTGAAGAAAAATTTAATGCCTTCATAAAAGACCCCGAGGTCGACCTTGGTGATCTTAAAGAAAAAACCGGCCACGAATTGGACCGGCTGAAAAAAGAGTTGGAGTTTACCGCAAACGCCCTCAAAAACTCATTTGGCCATTTCCAGAAACAATACAAAAACCGCAAAGACGATTAAAGCCCCCAGCGGCTCCAGTGAAGCCGGGCTTCAACGGCATTTAAAAGCTCATCGGCCGAGAACAAGGATAAATCTTCGGTTGAACCGGCGCTAGAACCACCCAGAAGGTTGCCCATTAGGGATTTAGGCGGCGCAATTCTAACCAGGCGGACTTTTTCGCCGAAACGCTCTTTCAAAATCGTGCTCATGTCACCAACACCATCAATGACGCCAAGCTTTAAGGCCTCTTCACTGGTCCAGACCAGCCCAGAGAAAACCTTTGTTTTTGACCCTTTCAGGCGCTTGCCCCGGCGCTCAATAACGAGATCCTGGAAATATTTGAAAAGTTCGGTCTGGAGGCCTTTCAAATGATCAACATCGGCTTTTTTCTCGGCCGTAAACGGGTCCATAAAGGCTTTGCTTTTGCCGGCGGTGTGGATGCGTCGCTCAACGCCGTACTTTTTTAGGACCCCGGAGAACCCGAACCCGGAATAAATAACCCCGATCGAGCCCACGAGGGATGCCGGATGGGCGATAATTTCATCCGCTGAGAGCGCAATCATGTAACCGCCAGATGCCGCAATATCTTCGGTAAAGGCAATCACGGGGACGCTGGTGAGTTTGGCAAGATCTAAAATCCGATCCATAATCATTGCCGATTGAACCGGGGAGCCCCCAGGTGAATTAATTGATAAGGCGACAGCTTTCAGGTCGGGTACCGTAAAGGCCCTGGCGATCTGGCGCTCCATGCTTTCCAGGTTCATGCCCTGGCGGCCGCGTTTACCAGCCATTATTGGGCCATGCATCGGCAGGATGGCAATATTGCCGGCCTTGTCGCCGCTCAGTGATCTTAAAAACGCTTTAAACCTTGGAAACATGCTTACCTCATCCTTATTTCCCCGCTTATGTAGGAGCAATGCGAACGATTTGCAATCTTTTAAGGGCCTTTTGCCCTGTGATACCTCGAAAGATTAATCGCCTGGCCATCGCGAAGGATGGCTTCGGCTTCCGGGGAATAGCGGTCATTTTTGCCATGAAGCGGCAACCCCGGCGCTAATGTTGCCCCGCCATGAAGCCCTTTTCGGGCCTGGACAATAACCCGTTTGGCAACCTCGCCAGCCCGCGGCCATAGCGGAAAAATAACCGCCTCACCGGCACGCCGATGCAACGCCGAGAGCAACTCATCAACCCGGTCTGCCCGGAAGATAAAAGTCAGCGTGCCCTTGTTTTTAACCCGCGATAAAGCAAATTTCACCCAGTCTTCTATTGAGGCATCGTTCGCCCCGAAATGGGCCAAATCCTTGGTTTTAGAGGGGGAATGGTTGACCGCACCGCCCTCAAGATAAGGGGGGTTGGCAAAAACATGGTCGTAATAGTTTTCCGGAACCACCGCCGGGTTTTCCAAAATCGACCCTTGGTGAATTTTAATCCGTTCGGCAAAATCATTTAGGACGACATTTTGTACCGCTAATTCAATCAAATTTTCCTGAATTTCAAGGCCATCGATAACAACCCCCGGGCACCTTGCCGCCAGGCAAATAGCCACACCGCCTGTCCCGGTTCCTAAATCCAGAACTTTATCGCTTGAGTTTGCCTTGATGCTGGCAGCAAGCAAAACTGCATCCATGCCCGCCCGATAGCCCTTTTCCAGTTGGATGAGGCGGACCAAGCCGCCGAGAAAATCATCAACGCTCAAAAGACCATAACCTCCTGAGCCAAGGAAGCTTTGAACCTTTGCGGTTTTTTTTCAGAGGTTCCAGCTCGTGCCCCAACCCAGCCCCTTGCAACAAATCCCGGGCCTCTTCAAGATCGCCATCGATGACCATAATCCGCCGCGGGAAAATCCCGATAGAGCCTTCCACAGCGCTGAAATTCTGGTCAAATTCAAAGGCCTTAATCCCCTCTTGTTCCAAAAGGTTCATGACGAAAGAGACCACCAGCGGATCCGTAGTTTTCATTAGGGCTTTCAATTAATTCTCCTTTAACTGTCTTCCCGACTTCTTAACAGATAATCCCCTTGCGGTCACGGCCAGAGGCCCTTATTGTGCCGAAATGTTGAGCGAGGGGAGATAATTTGAGCAATATTCTTGATATCAACGCCGGGCGCGCCCAGAAAAAGGGTGATGATAAAGCCCTGTCCCGCCTCGTTGCGCTGGTCTCTGAGGACATGAACCTGGTCAACTCAACGATCCTTGAGATGATGCAAAGCCCGGTTGCGCTTATCCCTCAATTGGCTGGCCACTTGATCGCTTCTGGGGGGAAGCGGCTTCGCCCGTTACTGACCTTGGCGTCTGCCAAAATGGTTGGCTACGAGGGCAACCGCCATTGCCGGCTTGCTGCTTGCGTTGAGTTTATTCATACCGCAACGCTCCTGCACGATGATGTTGTCGACGAGAGCGAGCTTCGTCGCGGCCAAGATAGCGCCCATACCATTTGGGGCACCAAACCCAGCGTTCTGGTTGGCGATTTCCTTTTTTCACGGGCGTTTGAGTTGATGGTAGATGATGGTTCCCTGAAAGTTTTAAAAATCCTCTCGCACGCCTCTTCTGTCATTGCTGAAGGCGAGGTTATGCAGCTGATTACCTCCAACGACACCGAAACCACAGAAGAGGATTATCTGGCCGTGGTAGAAGGCAAAACGGCTGAATTGTTTGCTGCCGCTTGTGAAGTCGGCGCGGTGGTTGCCGAGCGTCCTGAAAAAGAAGAAAAAGCGCTCAGGTCCTATGGCCGAAATTTGGGCGTTGCCTACCAGCTTGTTGATGATGCGCTTGATTATTCGGCCAAACAGGCGGTTCTTGGCAAAAGCGTTGGCGATGATTTCCGCGAGGGTAAAATTACGCTGCCGATCATTCTGGCGTTTGCCCGGGGTAATGATAAAGAGCGCACGTTTTGGCGCAAGGTTTTGGAAGAAAACATCCAGACCGACAAGGATTTAAAGGAAGCAATGGCCTACCTGACCAAACACAATGCCCTTGAAGATACCATCCAGCGCGCCCGCCATTACGGCGACATTGCCAAAGATGCGCTCGGCATTTTCCCTAAATCTGAGGCCCGTGAAGCGCTCCTTGATATTGTCGATTTTTCGATCAAGAGGGCTTATTGATTATAATGGTAGGAGGTAACCGATGAAAAAAGTAATTTCGTTTCTGTGTTCAATTACAAATTACGGCATAGCCAGTTTTATTGTCCGCTGGATTTTGGGAATTCTATTCCTGGTCGCCGGCTGGTGGAAGGTGTTTGTTTTAACCCCTGCCGAGCATACCAGAATGTTCTTTCTTGAGGCGTTTGCAGATACCTGGATACCAGAATTTGTACTTATTGCTTTAGGCAACGGGATCCCGATTTTTGAACTTTTGGCGGGCATCATGCTGGTGGTTGGATATCGCGTCCGCGAGGTCTTGGTAGGCCTTGGGGGGCTGCTGATTATCACCACTTACGGCCACGCTTTGCTAGAGCATCTGTTTAACCCGGATGGCCATACCTTCACCCGCCTGGCAATGATTGTGTTCCTGCTGGTGATCCCCCAGGG
>JAZFRG010000353.1:0-8773 GCA_036445535.1 Sphingomonadales bacterium | reverse complement strand
TGGTTGATTTCAGCATGGAAATGGCCGGTGTTGCGGCAACCTATGCCTTGATTATGGGGCTGTCGGTCAGCTTGTCCTGGCCAAAACCGAAGACCCCCTTCAAGCGCGGTGGCGTCCCTTCGGATGGTTAAGGCTTAACCTTTAGGAAGCTTCACCCTTTTGATGAAATTCAGGAAAGTTTCCCGCCCGCCAGGGTCTGTGGTTTCAATTGCATTCAGAAAAAACGCCTCCATTTGAAATGCCGCCGCCAGGTAGGCGGTTTGCTGTTTTTGCCGCTTCCAGGCGAATCTAATCTGATGCCTGATCAGGGAGATATCCTCCAGGGCAAAATAATCCAGGGTCGCGAGCGCGAGCTTGAGGCGCAAGAAGACAAGTTGAGGCGGCTCATGGGGTCCGGTCAAAAACGAAAGTTTCAGGGCGCGGGCTACCTCTTTTGTAGGCCCTTCCAACAAAAACTGGACATAACCCAGGCGCGCCCAGGCATAGGGGTCTGCGGGTTTTAACGCCAGGCTTTGCCGTAACAGGGCCTCGGCCTCGTAAAGCAAGGCTTTCTTTTGATCGGTCCCGCCGCTTCCCAGCTGTTCGCTTTCAAGGACTTTGGCAAGTGCAAGGTCGCTTGTCACCCTGGGGTCTGGCGCCCAGACCAATGCCCGGGTGCGCGAGCGAGTAATCGCGTCCAACCCCTCCTGATCAACCCCTTTACCGTAACCGACCTCCCTTAGGGGCGCATTGCCGGGGATCAAGGCATAAGAAGACACCATCGCGGGACCGGCCAGGATGATCACGAAAATCCCAAGAACCAGCAGAATCAGGCCCAGGAGGTTTTCAATTTTCAGAAATTTCGCCATGCTGGCTTAGCGGTTCGAGGGGGTGGTGTAATAATCCGCGTACCCCGAATAATAATAGTTTGAATCGCCGTATCCGTATCTGGCGAGGTGTTTCATGTTCACCCGGGTCAGCATCGCGCCCAGAATGGTTATGTCGTTTTTTTCCAGCCTGCGGACTGCTTCCCGAACCAGATTTCGCCGCGTCCAGCCCCACCTGACGGCGAAAAGAACGCCATCGACCTTGGTGGCCAGGATGTTGCTGTCGGTTACCGCTAAAAGCGGAGGTGAATCGATGCTGATAAAGTCAAATTCCCTTTTCAGCAATTCCAGCAGTTCCGCAAATTTCTGCGATTGGAGAAGATTGGCCGACTGTTTGGTCGCTGACCCGGCGGGGATATAGTAAAGCCCGGTTTCATCCGATTTGTGGAGGATGTCCTTGATTGTGGCATCCCCCTTCAGGTAGTCAACAATCCCCGGCGTCCGGTTAATATCCAAAAGGGTGTGCAGGGACGGCTTTCTTAAGTCACAATCAATGACCAGGGTCTTTTTGCCCGCCGCCGCCTGGATAAGACCAAGAGAGTAATTGAAAATCGTTTTGCCCTCCCCAGGTTCTGCCGAGGTTACCATTACCACCTTAGGGGGCGCATCAACGTTTGAGAGAGCCATGCCAACGGTAATATTCCTAACCGCCTCAGCGAACGACGACGTCGGCTCGGTGTAGGCATAATGAGCGATCCGTCTCATGATGGCGCGTTCTTTTTTGTTTAAATTGGCGCGGCTCTTGTTTTTCCCAAACAGGGTTTTCCTTGAATATTTGCCATCGCCAATTTCCGGAACGATGCCAAGCGGGTTAATCCCGGCGGCGCCTTCTAGATGCTCAAGGCTCCGGTAGGAGTTGTCCAAAACCTCAATCAGGAAAATCAAACCTACCCCGACAATTCCCGAAACCAGCAGGGCGGCGGCTAAAATTAAAGGTATTTTAGGGTGTGACGGATCGGTTGGGACCGCGGCGGCGGAAATCACCCGCGCATCTGTTGACTGGATGCCCTGCTGACCGGCAACCGTTTTAAAGCTGGCCAGGAAATCCTCATAAAGGGTTTTGTTGGTATCGGCCTCACGTTGCAATTGGCGCAACTGGATTTCCTTGGTGTTCTGTTCGGCCAGGCCGCCCTCAAGTTTCTCGAGTTCGGTCTCAAGGGTTTGCTCACGAACCCTGGCGATCCCGACATCACCTCTAAGCCCCAAAATAATTTTCTCGACCTCAAGCTCCACCTTGCGTTTCAAATCCTTCATTGCCGCCATGCCTTGAATCATCACCGGGTGCTTTGGCCCATAACGCTCCTGGTTGGCCGCCATATTTCGTAACAACTCGGCTTCCTGTTCCTTCAAGCTCTGGATCAGATTGTTATCCAGAACATCCCCGACCGAACCGACCCCCTCCTGGGTGTCCAGCAGGTTTTGAACGTTTTTCAGTTTTGCTTCGGCCTGGGCGCGCTCACTCCGGGCCAGGATAATCTCAATATTAAGCGAAGATATCTGTTCGGCCGTAGCCGAAACGTTCCCCTTGCCGGTAAAAAGGCCATTGCGATTACGGTATTCTTCAACCGCCTGGTCAGAGCTTTGGACCCGCACCTCAAGATCACTGAGCCGGTCGGTAAGCCAAATTGAAGTGCGTTCAATTTCGTCGAACTTTGCTTCAAGCTGGCCGGTTAAATATTGTTCCGAAAGCGTATTAGCAATCAGGGTCGCTTTTTCCGGATCTTCGGACTGGACAGAAATATTTATTGTCCGGCTTAGGCCATTATTAGCAATTTTAATTTTTTCCCCCAGCTCCTCAATGGTTTCAAAAAGGGCAACATTATAGGGTTGTTCTTCGCCTTCCCCCGCGGACAGAAAGGGGATCATGCCCAAAAGGCTACCGGGTGCCAAATCCGGGTTGAATTCGGGATCGCGGGTCAGGTTCAATTCTTCAACCACATTTTGGCGTAGAGACCGGGACCTCAAGATTTCAATCTCGGTCAATATCGTTTCGGTATCCATCGGCAATCCCGACAGTATCGCGAGGGGGTCGAGGACATTATTTGTCTGCGGTTCTATTTCCATAAGAACTTCCGCGGTATATTCCTTGGGCAATTGAAACACCACCAGCGCCGTCAGGCCCATAAGCAACGCTATGGTGCTGACAAGAATTCCCTTTCGGCGTTTGAAGATGTTGAAAATATCTTCGAGGCTGATCTCAGGTTCTTCCTGACTGGGTGAAGTTGGACGGTTTTGGGTGACTTGAAGACTTTTGTTCATGCGCTGATCCGAAGCCACGTTAAAAAATCCGCTCGCGGATGGTGATAATATCGCCCGGGAGAACAATTTCGGTTACGAGAATCAGAACTTCATCCTGGCTTCCGGCCCGGCGGATATAGACCTTCCCTTTTTTGGCCCGGTAGGTGAACCCACCGGCTAGGGCCACCCCCTCCAGAACCGTCATGCCGCTGACGAAAGGATAGCTGCCCGGGCTGTTCACTTCACCAAGGATATAAAAGGGCCGGTAGTTCAGAACCTCAACACTGACCCGAGGGTTTTTCAGGTAGTCGGGTTTGAGCTTGGCCTTGATAGCGTTTTCCAGCTCTTGAACCGTCAGGCCCTCGGCCTGGATGCCGCCAATAAGAGGCATCGCAACAACCCCTTCATCACCAACCAAAAATTTGCCCGAGAGGGTAATCTCGCCAAAAACATTAATCCGGATTTCGTCCCCGGAGCCGAGACGGTATTGCTGGTGATTGTCCTTCGCCGAGGCGGCCCCCGAAAGGAACACCGCCATAAGGGTTAAAAAAAAGAAAATGTTTTTCATGGTCGTTTGTTTTCTGCTGTTGCACTTATTCTTGCAGGCGCCGGTAACTGGTTTTTTCGGCCTTTAGAAGGCCCCGGCAAGCGAAAACAGGACCACGTTCCGGTTATAATCCTGGTTAAGGGTATTTGAATCACGGGCCTCAAAGCTATAACGTGCGTTGACCCACAAATGTCTGTTCATCATGTAAACCAACTCTACCGCCACTTTTACAATCTTATCCTCACGGCCAATGCCCTGGTAATCCCACTTCTGATATTCAATCCTTGCCGAGCCGATAAGGTTGCGAAGGAATTCATGGTCAACCACAACTCCCCCCGTTGATGCGAAAAAAGCGGCGGAGCCGACCAAGGTGGTTTCCTCGATTGTTCTCTTCGAAAAAACAGTTACTGTGGTCAACTGTGAAGGCTGCCATATGGCATCAAAAGCCCAAACAGCGCCGCTGAAATCAGCCAGGGCGGGATCATCGAAATTTTGTTTGCGATACCCCACAGACCCCCTGGCGGAAAGTTTGCCAGTTAATTCCACATGTAATCCGGCGACCACCCCGTAGCCCGAAGAATCCCGGTTAAAGCCATTGTCATCGAGGGCCAGATCATAATCGCGGTCGTCTACCAAACCCTCAGCAAAAGCCCTGACCCCGCTGGCAATATCATAGCCAAGTTCTGCCCTCCCTTGCCATTTTGTGCGATCGCGGTCGTCTTGATTAATAACCCCGAGGGTCCCGAGGGATTCGTCAAAATCAAGAACATTCCAGATGCTGTTCAGCCTGATGGAAACCCTGTTTTGGGTGTGGTTAAATTCAATCTCAGGGGTGAAAACATCATATTCCGTCGGCGTAAAACCCCCAGTATCATCCGGCGACCCGCGGTCTTCACTAAGGTGTTGAAAACGCCCGTTCAGTTTTAGGTTGGTCCAGCGTTTTATGTCCAAGCGGCTGGCAAAGCCGGCATCATAGTCTTCATAATCTTCGCTGGTCAGGTCATCGTAGCGGCCGATTTTTGCCTTTCCCCAGATTTCAAGCTGGTGGCGTGACCAATTGGAGACAAGCACAATCCCCGGCTCAACGACATACAGCATATCGCCGATTTCCGCGGTCACGGAATCGTCCAGGGCAAAAATGTTGCTGTTATATGCAAGCACCCCGACTAGCGTGGGGTAAAGGGTCATTCCACCCAGGGGCACCCCATCCGGGTCGGTTTCCTGGCGGTCCCGTTCCTTAACGGTTTTACCGGCCACCGATTCCCCGAATTCGGCGGCGCCGACATTGGAGGAATGAATAAAAACCGAAAACCCGACGATCAAGGCACCACACAATTGCAAACTAAAAAGGCCAAAACTCTTCTTTTTATAAAACAAAATACATCTCCTTAAAAAATACAAAAATCAGACAGTGCCTTTTCTTGGGACTATCTACGTTTATTTTGAACCTGTTTTCTTCAAACTCTGCTTTTCCCTTAGCCAGTTTAGGAGCCGCTGGTCTGATTGGAGTTTTCACTGGTGCTGCCGCCCCCGCCAAGCAGGCCCCCCAGGCCCAGCCCGACCCTGAAGCCACCGAGTTTGGGCTTGTCCTTGACATAATCTTGGGCAAAGGCTTGAAGAGCGGTATCAGTTTTATCGTCTGTGAACTTAGAAATCGCGGTTGACAAGGCAAGGCAATCAGCCCCGCCCAGGCACCCCGCCGACAGAATATCAGCAGCCATATCGGAGTTGTTTTGGGCTAGAGCGGAAAGGGAAGTTATAAGGTCATCGCCGCCCGCCTTTAAAATCTGGTTAACTACGGTTTGCAGTTCAGGGGTTAATTTTGCGTGGGCCGGGTTTTCGCCTAGAAAACCAACGGAAAATCCAAGAGCAACAACGGCGGAAAAAAGAAGGCCCCTGGTGCCATTATTCAAATTAAACTTATGCATGTGTATCCTCCTGTAAAACAAACGAACTCTTTATTTTTGCTGTTAATAATCGTTCACAATTTTTAACAAACCAACAAAGAATCAATTTTAATTAAAACAATATTATTTGTTTATCGTGATATTATGTATTTTAACTTGGTAATAAAATCAACCTTTAAAGTAATATTATTATATGTAATAGTAATATAGCAAGTCTCCAAGTTTGTTTGAAAAAAGTTGTAAAATGATTCAAAAAGTTCGCAAAGCTGTTTTTCCTGTTGCTGGTCTGGGGACGCGTTTCCTACCGGCCACCAAATCTACGCCAAAGGAATTGCTGCCGATCATTGACAAACCGCTTTTGCAGTACGCCATCGAGGAGGCCCGCGATGCGGGTATAAAAGAGTTTATATTTGTAACAGGACCGGGAAAATCATCGATTGAGGATTACCTCGGCCCCACCCCCGAACTTTATGCCGCCCTCAGGAATAACGGAAAAGAAGCTATTGCCCGGCAACTGGAAAAAGAGCTGCCGTCCGCTGATCAGATTTTTTTCGCCTACCAGGAACAGCCGCTTGGACTGGGCCATGCTATTCTGTGCGCCCGCGAGCTGGTGGGCGATGACCCTTTTGCGGTGCTGCTGGTGGATGATTTTATTCAAGCCGAGATTCCCTGCCTTGAGCAATTAGCCAATGTTTTTGCAAAGACCGGCGGCAATGTACTGGCCATCGAAGAGGTGCCGGTGAGTGAAGTGCACCGCTATGGTGTTCTGAAGCCGGGGAAGCGAAAGGGCAACCTGGTCGAAATCAACGGACTGGTCGAAAAACCACTTCCTGAGGATGCGCCCTCCAATCTGACCGTGGTTGGCCGCTATATCCTGACCCCGGAGGTGTTCACTTATCTTGAAGACCAACAGGAAGGCGCCGGCGGCGAAATTCAGCTGACCGACGCCCTGGCGGGGATGATCGGCAAGCACCCTTTTCACGGCCTTCAGTTCGAAGGGGATCGTTTTGATTGTGGTAACAAGTTTGGCTTTTTGGAAGCGACCATCCATACCGCGCTTAAAGACCCGGACTTGCGCGATTGGCTGACCACCAGATTAAAGGATCTTTAAGCTTATGGCCCACACCTTTCATTCCAGCATCCTCAGGGAATATGATATTCGCGGCATTGTCGGCGAAACCCTTGATGAAAAAGATGCCTATGTTCTGGGCCGGGCCTTTGGCACCTGCGTTGTCCGCGATGGCGGCGTTTCCGTTTGTGTTGGCTTTGATGGCCGCCTGACGTCACCAACGTTAGCCAGGGCCCTGATGAGGGGCTTGGCCGAGTGTGGGCTTGAGGTTTTGAACATCGGGCTGGCGCCAACGCCGATGCTTTATTTTGCCGTCCATCACCTGAACGCCGGGGGCGGCATTGAAGTCACCGGGTCGCACAACCCGCCCAAACACAACGGTTTCAAGATTGTCCTCGGCAAGCGCCCGTTTTTCGGCCGCGATATCCAGGCCCTTGGTGAAATGGCTAAAACCGGGGACTTTGAAACCGGCAAGGGCAGCATAACAGAGATCGAAATCCAGGAGGAATATGTGGACCGCCTGGTGAAAGGGTTCGAAGAGGTAATGCCGGAAAAAAGCAACTTTCGCATCGCCTGGGACCCCGCCAACGGAGTCGCCGCGCCGGTTATTTGTGATCTGGTCAAGCGCCTTCCAGGAGAGCATATCCTGATCAATGAGACCGTGGACGCATTCCCGGCTCATGTTGCCGACCCCACCGTTCCTGAGGCCCTGGAGCAATTGCAGGAAACCGTCAAGAAGCATGGTCTTGATATCGGCTTTGCGTTTGATGGCGATGGCGACCGGCTTGGGGCCATCGATTCCACCGGACGCATCGCTTGGGGCGACCAGATACTGGCGCTGCTGGCGGAAAGCGTCCTGAAGGACAACCCCGGAGCGACGATTATTGCGGATGTAAAATCAAGCAAGAATCTGTTTAAAAGTATTGAGGCAAAAGGCGGCAAACCGCTAATGTGGAAGACCGGCCATTCTTTGATTAAGACCAAAATGGCAGAGGTCGGCGCCTTGCTTGCAGGAGAAATGAGTGGTCATATATTTATTGCCGATCGGTATTATGGTTTTGATGATGCCATTTATGCCTCACTTCGGGTTCTTGCGGCATTAAATAATTCCAAAACCTCCCTAGACCATTGGCTGGAAAACCAACCAAAGGTATTCAACACCCCTGAAATCAGGTTTCCCTGCCGGGAGGAGGAAAAGTTTAAGGCAGTCGATCGTCTTAAAGCCCTTATTTTATTCGAAAAATTAAAATTTAGCGACATTGATGGGGTTCGAGTCACAACGAAACATGGATGGTGGCTCCTGCGGGCCTCAAATACCCAGGCGGTCCTTGTTGCCCGGTGTGAATCTGCGACTTCCGAGGGGTTAGGAAAAATTCAGAGCCATATGATTTCGTGGCTAAATAAAGCAAATATTTCTACCCAAACGATACCCGCAATATAGGAAACTTTAAAATTTAGTTGAGTATATAAAATGAGTTCTTTTCCATATTTCCAAGAAATTCATATTTCGCCAACTAATGGGGGCGGAGCCCAGAAAAATAGTTTGTTAGAGCAGGCAAAAATTACCCTTGAACAAATAAAAAGGAATGAAAGTCCACAAATTCAATCCATTTTTGGCCAGTTTGATGAATTTAGTTCTTATTCTGAAATTGCAAAAATAGGGACCAAAATTTCGAAAGGAATAAAAAGATTAATTGTTTTAGGGACGGGTGGGTCTAGCCTTGGTGCCAAGACCTTACTTTCTATTCTTCCACAGAAACTTTCAGGGGGTTCCATAAAAATTCAATTTTTTGATAATTTATCTCCGAGTGAAACCGAGTTTGCCCTAAAAACAATTTCCCCCGAGACAACCCATTTTCTGGTTATTTCAAATTCTGGTTTTACCGTTGAGGTGATTGCGCAGTGTATTCTTGCCCTGAATTATGTGTCTAAAACCTTGGAGAAAAATTCCCTTAAAGATCATTTTACATTCATTACAGGCCCCGAGGACAATCCACTCAGAGCGATTGCCCAGGAATTGAATATCCCGGTCCTTGATCATGACCCAGATCTGACCGGGAGGTTTTCAGTCTTTTCTAAAATTGGTTTATTACCGGCCTTTATCGGTGGGGCCAATATTCTTGCAATTTTTCAGGGGGCCCAATAC
>JAZFRG010000352.1:0-2547 GCA_036445535.1 Sphingomonadales bacterium | reverse complement strand
AAAAACTGGAAGGCTATTCCACCACCCAGGCCGCACTTCTGGAAGAGGGCGCGGCGATGGTTAAGCCCGGCGGCCAGCTGACCTATGTCACCTGCAGTTTGCTCAGGCAAGAAAACGAAGCCCAGATTGAGGTTTTTTTAAAAAATAATGCAGGCTGGAAATTGCTGGATTACCGTGAGGGTTTATCAGGGAATATTCCTAAAACAGGGGCTAGCATTCCCGAAACCTTACTGTTAACACCGGGCCAGCACGGCACCGACGGGTTTTTTGTCGCTAACCTGATAAAATCCTGACTTGCTAAAAAAGGGCGCTTTATGGAAGACCGCATTTTAATTATCGATTTCGGATCCCAAGTCACCCAGTTGATTGCCAGACGCGTGCGCGAAGCCGGGGTCTATTCCGAAATTGTTCCCTGCAACAAGGCCGAAAAGGCGCTGAAAAAGTTCAACGGCAAGGGCGTCATTTTGTCCGGCAGCCCGGCCTCGGCCCACATGGAAGATGCGCCCCAAGCGCCGGTCACACTATTCTCAAAGGGCATCCCCGTTTTTGGCATCTGTTACGGCCAGCAGTCCATGGTTCATCAATTGGGCGGCAAGGTCGAAGGCGGCCATCACCGCGAATTTGGTCGCGCTGAATTTGAGGCCACCGGTGAGAGCGCCCTTTTCAAAGGTATTTTAAAACCGGGCGAAAAAGATCAGGTATGGATGAGCCACGGCGACCGGGTGGTGTCCTTGCCTGAAGGCTTTGAAGTGGTGGGTACATCTGAGAATGCGCCGTTTGGAGCGATATCAGATGAAAAGCGAAAGTTTTACGGCGTCCAGTTTCACCCCGAGGTGGTTCACACCTTAAAAGGCGCAGAGATTATCCGAAATTTTGTCCTGAATATTTGCGGCTGTTCCGGCGACTGGACGATGGATCATTTCAGGACCCAGAAAATCAAGTCGATCCGTGAGCAAGTCGGCGACAAGCATGTCATTTGTGGACTGTCAGGGGGTGTTGATTCATCTGTAGTAGCGGTGCTTTTACACGAAGCCATCGGCGACCAGCTGACCTGTGTGTTTGTCGACCACGGGCTGCTTCGGCTGGGTGAAGCCAAACAGGTGGTCGAGCTGTTCCAGAACCATTACCACATCAAACTTATTCATAAAGACGCCTCTAAACTCTTCCTCGGCCGCCTTAAGGGGATCGAGGACCCGGAGGAAAAACGCAAAATCATCGGCAAAAGCTTCATCGAGGTTTTTGAGGAAGAGGCCCATAAAATCGAGGGTGTTGAATTCCTGGCGCAAGGCACGCTTTACCCGGATGTCATCGAAAGCGTTTCGTTTTCCGGCGGGCCCAGCCAGACGATTAAATCGCACCACAACGTTGGCGGCTTGCCGGAGGATATGAAGCTCGACCTGGTTGAGCCTTTGCGGGAACTGTTCAAGGATGAAGTCCGTGAACTTGGCAAAGAGCTGGGTTTACCAGCCGCTTTTGTGGAGCGCCATCCCTTCCCAGGCCCGGGTTTGGCGATCAGGATCCCCGGCGAAGTCACCAAAGAAAAGTGTGATCTGCTACGAGCCGCCGATGCTATTTATCTGGATGAAATTAAAAAGGCCGGGCTTTATAATGAAATCTGGCAGGCCTTTGCGGTCCTCCTGCCGGTCAAAACCGTTGGTGTCATGGGCGACGAACGCACCTATGATTATGTTTGTGCGCTAAGGGCTGTGACCTCAACCGATGGCATGACCGCCGATTATTATGGATTTTCCCATGAATTTTTAGGCCGCACCGCGACCCGGATCATCAACGAAGTTAAAGGCATCAACCGGATGGTTTATGATATAACCTCAAAACCGCCTGGAACGATTGAGTGGGAATGATGTCGACACCAAATTCAAGCATAAACAAGAAAACCGCCAAGCGCCTGACGGTCCCTGAGATCAGGGCGCGAAAAGGCGGCGAACCGTTGGTCAGCTTAACCGCCTACACCGCCCCGATGGCCGCCATGGTCGATCAGGTTGCCGAGGTGATCATCATTGGCGACAGCATGGGCATGGTGCTTTACGGGCTTCCCAACACCCTGCCGGTTTCGCTTTTCACCATGATCGGCCATGCCCGGGCGGTGGTCGATAGCTCAGCCCGCGCCCTATGCGTATTTGATATGCCGTTTGGATCCTATGAGGAATCGAAGGAACAAGCCTTTAGAAATGCCGCCAAGGTGATGAAAAAAACCGGGGTTCAGGCGGTCAAGCTGGAAGGCGGGGAAGGCATGGCCGAGACCGCCCGGCATCTGGTGGACAATGGAATTCCAGTGATGGCCCATGTAGGCCTCAGACCTCAGGCTGTTCATAGCATGGGTGGGTTCAAGGTTCAGGGCAAGGGCGCAGACCACGACCAGGTTATCAAAGATGCAGTTGCCCTCGATAAGGCGGGGGTCTTTTCCACCGTGGTTGAGGGCGTGCCGGAAGCCCTGGCGACCGAAATTACCAATGCGATATCCAATCCGACCATTGGCATTGGCGCCTCGAGCGCCTGCGATGGTCAGGTGCTGGTGACCGAGGATAT
>JAZFRG010000351.1:0-6569 GCA_036445535.1 Sphingomonadales bacterium | reverse complement strand
AAAATCGAAACCTTAAGCACCTACCCCATCAAAGGTTTTTCCCCGTATTTTCTGGAAAGGGTAGACCTGGAGGTTGGAGGGGTGTTCCCTCAGGATAGAGCCTTTGCCCTTAAACGCGGTGACTGGTACTTTGATGAAACCGACCCCGGATATCACTTTAAAACCAAATTTTTCATGCTGCTGAAAGATGAAAAAATTGCTGAATTACACCCACGCTTTTCCCTTCAAGATCAAACAGTGGAATTTACCATGGCAAATGGCGAGGTTAAAAAATACCGCCTCGGGAATAAAGAAGGCCGGGCGATATTAGGAAAATTTCTCACCGACTTTCTTGATCCCAATGAAGCCTTATCAATTGTCACTGCAAAGGATCATTCGATGTCAGATGTGCCGATGCAGGTGGCCTCCATGATCAACCTTGAAAGCGTCAAGGACTTAGCAAGAAATATAGGTCAAACTGTAGACCCCATCAGGTTTCGCGGTAATATTTATTTTTCCGAAACGGCCCCTTGGGAGGAATTAAACTGGGTCGGTAAACGCCTGAAAATGGGCACCACAGAATTTAAAGTGGTAAAACGTATTGAGCGCTGCAAGGCCACCCACGTTGACCCAGCCACGGGCATCCGCGACCTCGGTGTCGTGCCCGCGCTTTATCAACATTATGGCCATTACGACATGGGAATTTACGCTGAGGTTATAAAAGCGGGAACCACCAAGCCCGGTGATCAGATTATCGTTCTTTAAAAAACAGGGCCAGGGCCAACTTTAGATCACACCCCCGAAAAGATGCGACCATAAATTAATCCTGGCCCTGCGGCCGGAATGGCTTAAAAAATCCAGGTCACGCGGGCGGCCCCTGAAACCATGTTGTAATCGTTGGAAATAAGGTAATCGAGATCAAGACCAAATCGAATTGAACCGCCCTTGGTAAAATCGAGACCAAAACCAGCTTCCAAGCCACTTTGAAGCCCCCCGGGATCGGTTATAAAGATATTAAACGGGCCCTCCTCTAGCGTTAAAATTGAGGTTAGGGCATCCGAAGCCCCGGATAATTCCTGGCGCCATTTTAACCTGACCTCGGGCATCACCGAAAACCCGCCAAGAACATCCCGGTAAAGGGTACTGAGGCGGGCCCCGACATGGACCTGGAACGAGGTAACTTTGGCCGCTTGGACGTTTAAATTAAGCGAATCCGCCCCGGTTTCGGTAAACTCTTCCTGTTTGTAACGGACATAAGACCCAGCAAGAAAAGGTTGAAAGCGGAACCGGCCAACCTTTCCATCCAAACCGGCTTCGCCGTAAAACGTCAATGTGCTGGCATCAAAATTGCCCGTAGCGACCCGGTTAATATCCCCGAAATTAATCACCCTTGAGGTCGTGACATCGCCAAAGCTGTAGCTAAAAACCGTGCTGGTATAAAACACCCCAAAGTCAGTCGTGGTATAAAGCCCAACCCGGGCAAACTCTGAGCTACCATCATCGACACTTCCAAGGTTTGTGTAGCTATCCTGGGCATAACCGCCCATAAGTCCCACAAGAGTATTTTCCCCGGTCCACCAGCTAAAGCCCATATCTACCCCGCCACCCGAAAACTCTCCGCCCCCCGAGTCAAGGGTTGCCGAACCGGCATAACCCTGCATCCAAAGCGTGCCAGTCCCCCAAGCCGCTTGCTGGACCACCCCGGAGCTGCCATCAGGGGCTTTTTGCTTTGGAGCATCGCAGGCATCATCGTAAAAAGGGTAATCCTGGGAAGCGGTTTTGCAAAGCCGGGCATCGGTAATCAGCCGGTTTACATTGCTGATTTGAAGGTTTGCCGAGGCAATCGAGGCCGTGGCAATGCTGCCGTAGCCCGCCCCTGAGATATCATTTAAAGCCGCTTGCTGCTCTGCCGTGGATCCCAAACCCTCATAGGCATCTATAATCAATTGAAAGTCATCAGTGGCCGGATCTTCAACCAAAATCGAATCTAATAGATCAGAAATATTAAGTTCGTTGGCGGTAACCGCCGCGGGCCGGAAGATATTATTCTTGATGGCGATCCTTAAGGTTATAAACGTGCCTTCATAAACCAGGACCCCAAAAAGCTCGGGATTATCTATGGTTAAAGTCGAGAATTCCCCATTAACGCCGTTGGTCGCGGTAATAATTTCATAATCTGTAAACTCACCAACGGTATAGTCTCCAACCTCAGGTTCAATAAAAAGGGTCGTCCCGTTTTCAATAAAAACGTTGCCCTCCACCGTTAGAAAACTAAAAGCCCCTTCTGCGGTAATTTCTAATTCTAAATCCCCGCCGTTAAAGAAAAAGACATCCCCAGCAACATTTACGTTGGCACCCGGGGTTCCCAGGTAAAGCGTACCATCTACCCCAACATCGCCATTTATCTGGCCTGATCCTTCCAGAACAGCCCCGGGGTCAACCAAAATATCACCGTTTAGAACGCCAAGGTTTCTGAGCGTTCCCGAATTAACCAGAACGTCGACATCCTTGTCCGTGCCGCTGAATATGGTCGTCCCGAGGCCATCGACCTGGAAAAAATCAGCCCCGCTAATGCCGCCGGTAAAAGTAATTTCATCGCCGCTGTTAATGGTATCTGAAAAAATGATGTTACTATTGCCGTTCAGATCTGAGGCAATTACGGCATCGGCCCCGGCCAGGGTTCCAAAGCCTCCATCGGCATTAAAAATCACATCGTTGGTTAAAGTCACATTACCCAGCAAAAGAAACCCTTCACCTTCGCCGCCAAAGGTTATGGTGTTGCTGCCAAGGGCCGTGATGTCTTCAATCCCGATGGCGCCTTCATCGATCCTGACCCCACCGGTGGAAGTGTTGACCCCGGTCAAAAGTAGCGTGCCATTACCAATTTTTAAGATTGACCCAAGCCCTACAATATCGCCGGCATAGGTTTCATCACTGAACTGGTCAATGGTTAAAACGTTGCCGTTTAGATCAATGACTCCGCCTGAACCGCTTAAAGTTCCGATGGTTTCGTCAAAATTATTGAGGTCTAATGTGCCGTCAAGAATTACAACTTCTCCGGTGTCTAAAAGGGCATTTTCATTGGCCAGGACCAGCACCCCGGATTCAACCACCGTGCCCCCGAAAAAGTCATTTTCATGGGTGAGAATGGTGGTCCCATCGCCCCTGGTGGTTAAGCCGCCCAGGCCGGTGATAACGCTATCAATAGTAATGGTGTCGCCGGCATCAATCGGGTCTGTGATAAAAAGCGAAGCAATGGTGTCGTCATCGGTTTCAACGTCGCCGGTCAAGGTTACATCCTCAATCCCGCCGTCGAGGGTGCTCAAAACCAGGTTGGCCGATAAAAACAGATCGTTATCTAGTGTTACCCCATCGGCGAGCTGAAGGATCGAGCCGATTTCGGATAAAACATCGCCGGTGCCCAGGGCTGTATCGTTCATCAGGCGGATAATCCCGCCATTTAAAATTGTCCCGCCGGTGTATGAATTAACCCCATTTAAGATCAACACCCCCTGCCCGCTTACCGCCAGGGTTCCGGCGCCCGAAATGTCCCCGGAAAAGGTGATTTCGTCATCAACATCAAAGGGAAAGAAATTGATAATCCCGGAAGTTAGGGTAAGGCCGCCGGTTAATTCGACAACCTGGGGGCCACCATCATCAAGGGTTATAATAAAACTGTCGTCTCCAACGTCGATAGAATTTGTGAAAAGAATGCCGGTTTCCAGCGCCAGCGCACCCCCGGTTAGATCTACCCCACCAGTCCCCAACGCCGCATCATCCCCGATTTGAATTGTTCCATTGGAAATAGTTGAGGTTCCGGAAAAGGTGTTGGCAATCGAAATAGTAAAGGTATCCGCACCGCTTTGCCTAAAACCCCCGGTGCCGCTAACCGTGCCGGTGCCAACGGTATCGATTAACTCTATTTCGTTGGCTGAATCTGAATCCAAAATATTGGTAACGGAACCCCCGCTAAGATCAAACCCCTGTAAATCAATGGTAAGATCGATATTGGCTGAAAGCTCCGGCAAGGTGCCGGTTAGGGCAATATCTGCGGTGAATTCAATCGAAGTGTCCCCCAGCGTTCCGGCATTGGCACTTTCAATCGCGGCAATCAGTTCGGCTTCATTTGATACATCTGTTGCCCCAGCCTGAAATGAAAACAGGGCCGGATAAACAAGCGCTGTTCCGGCCAATAAATTTTTTATTATTTTTGAAAATCTTGGAAAACCCCTAGAAGAACCTTGAAACTTATTATTTGTTGAACCCACAGCTAACCCATTGATATTATGCATTTATTCATTCCCTTTTCATCATTTTCCTCCCAAAAAACCCTTGGAAGATAGACCCTTCCAACGGCGGGAATTCTTTTATCCGTCGCTTTTAAGTAAAGAAAATTTGAAATTAATTTTGGCCAAGATGGCAATTTTCACCGACGGATATTTATGCGGGAACCGTTTAATTATTAATTCAACCAACAAAGGAAAAAATGATGAAAAGGAAAATGATAGCCGCCATGATAGCGACCCCTTTATTGTTGGCCTTTCCAGCGCATGCAGACGAGGAAAGCCAAACCCGCGAACAAGGACAGAAAATGTTTGAGGAAGTGGATATCAATGGAGACGGGGTGATTGCCCGGCGCGAATATGAAGAAAACAAAACCGCTACATTTGCCGAATTTGATGCCAATAGCGATGGCCAGCTTAGTTATGAAGAGGCGATAGCCCTTTTTAAACAAAGGACGCAAGCAATGGGAAAAGCTGGAAAAATGGCTCAGAAATTTGGTAAAGGGCGGATGTTTTCGGTGCTTGATATTGATGGCGACGGGAACGTAAGCTTTGAAGAGTTTTCGGTCGTGGGCGACCGCCGCTATAAGGATATGGACGCCAACCTGGATGGTGAGGTAACCTTCCTTGAAGCCCAGGCCGCTGGACGTGAACGCCATATGCGCCGAAAAGACCGACGTTAACCGGGCGGAGTTGCCCGGGAGCCCTGATTTTGAGGCACAAATACACCCAACCACCCGAAGAGGGCTATGGGAAAAAAAGAGCAGGATGCAGCTTTACTGAAACAAGTGGCGGCGGGTGACATGAGCGCCTGCCGCACGCTCGTGGATGAGCATTTGAAAAAAATGTTGGGATTGGCTTACCAAATGCTCCGCGATGTCACCGAGGCCGAAGATGTCGCCCAGGATGCTTTCCTGAAACTGTGGAAACAGGCCCCAACATGGCGACCGGATGCCCAGATCAAGGTTTGGCTTTACCGGGTGGTTTTTAACCTTTGCATCGACCGGCTTAGGAAAAATAAAAATTTAATGGATATTGAACCACCTGAAGAATTTATCGAGGCTGGGCAAATTAAAGGGCTGCATAAAAATGAAATTAGGGAAAGGTTGAACGCGGCCATTTTTGATCTTCCCGAGCGCCAGCGGACCGCAATAACCCTGGTGCATCTGCAAGAAGAAAAGCAAAAGGATGCCGCCGCGGTGATGGGAGTTAGCGTTGATGCCTTGGAATCTCTTCTCGCCCGTGGCAAAAGAAATTTAAGGGGAAAATTGGGCAAACACAAAACTGATTTAATGGGGGAATAGAAACATGAGTATGGAAAAGAAACCAGATAAAGAAAACCAGATCCTTGACGAGGCCTTGGCAAAAATACAAACCCTTGAACCTTCACCAGATTTGGTCAAGCGGATCATGGCAGATGCCGAGGAAACCCTTGGGCCCCGGCCTTTTTCCATTTTCTGGCCCTTTGGCAAAATCTGGCAGCCGGTAAGCGTCATGGCGGCGGCTATGGTTCTGGGGGTTTGGTTCGGGATCGATGCCATCCGGGTGGATAATGCTGATGTCATGAACGAAATTGCAATGATGCTGATGGGCTAAGGAAATGAAGTACAAAAAAATTATTTATGGAACTCTTTTGGTCTCTTTGGCCATCAACCTGTTTTTTGCCGGAATGATGACGGTGTTTTTAATCAAAGGGCCACCCGTCGGGGCTTTTGGCTCTGCTGATCGTTTTAACATGATGGCCGCCAGTGAGGTTCTGGACCCCGAGTACCGGGAAGTGGTTGACGATATCTGGTCCAAATTCAGATCTGAGCAACGGGGCCAATTTCGCTCTGTTTTTCGTCTTCGCAGAAAATTACAGGAAATTTTGCTAGCAGATGAATTTGACCAAAAAGGCTTTGAGGCTGTGTTCGACGAGGTTCAGGAAACTGCCATGAGATCCCGCCTGGCAATTATTGAGGTGCTTCGAGAAGTCACCCTGGCTTTGCCCCCCGACCAACGGAAAAAATATTTTCAAGCTGGCATGGTGGGTCCTTTTAACCGAGGGGACTTCCCCGACCGCGATCGGGAAAGAAGGCGAAGACCCCCACCACCTGAAGAAGAAGGATAAAACCGACCTGTAGGATTAAGAAAACCCGCCCCTTTGAAAAGGGCGGGTTTATTTCTTTAGGGCTTAGCCTTAGGGCCCGGACCCTAATTTATTTTCGGTCACCGAGGAGCACCGAGAGCCTGAGACCAATGCCGTGTTCGGTGATCTGGCTGTTAAAGCGCCCGGTATACATCAAGCGCACCTCAAGTTTATCGCCC
>JAZFRG010000350.1:0-9130 GCA_036445535.1 Sphingomonadales bacterium | reverse complement strand
ATATTTTTCATGGCTTTTTTAAAAAGCTCGCGGTCTTCGGCCTTATCAATGGCCTCTTTGGTGGCCCCGATAAGCTCAACGCCATGTTTTTTCAGGACCCCCTCGTGGGCAAGCGACAAGGCAGTATTCAACCCGGTTTGCCCGCCCATGGTTGGCAGCAGCGCATCGGGCTTTTCTTTTTCAATAATTTTTGTGACCACTTCAAGCGTGATCGGCTCAATATAAGTAACATCGGCCGATTCCGGATCTGTCATGATCGTCGCCGGATTGGAATTAACCAGAATAACCCGGTAGCCCTCTTCTTTTAAAGCCTTGCAGGCCTGGGTTCCGGAATAATCAAATTCGCACGCCTGACCGATAATGATCGGCCCCGCGCCGATTACCAGAATGCTTTTTATGTCGGTGCGTTTAGGCATTTATTTAGAGCCCTCAATCAAGGCAACAAACTCATCAAACAGGTAATGGCTGTCTTGCGGGCCGGGGCTGGCCTCGGGGTGGTACTGGACCGAAAATACCGGTTTGCCTTTAAGCCTGAGCCCGGTAATGGTTTGGTCGAAAAGTGAGCGGTGGGTCACTTCCAGGGTGGAAGGTAGCCCTTCATCATCGACAGTAAAACCGTGGTTCATGGAGGTAATTTCAACCTTGCTGGTGCGCAAATCCTTCACTGGGTGGTTGGCCCCGCGGTGGCCCTGGTGCATCTTACTGGTGGTCGCACCGAGCGCCAAGCCAAGCAGCTGGTGCCCGAGACAAATGCCAAAGATTGGGATATCGGTTTCAACAAGTTTTTGCAGCTCAGCAATGGCGTATTCGCCGGTCGCAGCCGGGTCGCCCGGGCCGTTGGAAAGAAAAATCCCATCGGGCTTGTGACCCATGATTTCTTCCGCGCTTGCTGTGCAAGGAACCACAGTGACCCTGGCACCGGTAGTGGCCAGACAGCGGAGGATATTATTCTTGATCCCATAATCGACGGCAACAACATGAAAGCCGGGTTTGGTTTGTTTGCCATAACCCCGGCCAAGTCCCCAGCGGGTTTCATCCCAGGTGTAGGTTTGCCGGCAGGTGACTTCCTTTGCTAGATCCATGCCCTCAAGCCCCGGCCAATCTTTCGCTTTTTTAATAAGCGCAGTAATATCGAAGTCACCTTTTTTATTGTAGGCGATTATCCCGTTCGGGGCACCGTTCATCCGGATGTGTCGGGTTAGGCGGCGGGTATCGACCCCGGTAATGCCAACCAGGTTCATCGAAGATGCCCAGTCGTTCAGGTGTTTCTTGTTTCTGAAATTGGAAGGTTCGGTAATATTTTCACGCAAAATAAAACCCCGGGCTGCGGGGGTTTTGGTTTCCATATCCTCATTATTGGTCCCGACATTGCCAATGTGCGGGAAGGTAAAAGTGATTATTTGTCCCGCATATGATGGGTCGGTTAGTATTTCCTGATAGCCGGTCATTGAGGTATTGAAACAAACCTCGCCAACGGCTTCGCCCTCCAAACCGGCACCGGTCCCATAAAAAAGAGCTCCATCCGCTAAAACCAAAACCGCTGTTGCCTTTAACCTGGAGGCATTTTTAGCGGTTTTCTTTTGGCCGGACATTTTTAAAACAGCATCCTTTGGGCAAAATTTTTTTGCCGGGGCTTCGCGGCAAAAATCAAATTCGAGCGACAATAAGCAATTGGTGGCCCGGCGTCAAGGCAATATGAGCAAAAAATTCATTAATAAATTCAATGACTTAAGAATTTGTTTTTAGGGTTTGCTCATGACGGGTTCTTGCCCTATTATTCCGCCTTTGATTCGCTAATGGGATAAGTAGGAAATGCTGAGGGAAAAAATAAAAGCAGCACTAATAGACGCTATGAAGGCCAAAGAGGCTAAGCGCGTTGGCACCTTGCGTTTGGTTTTAGCTGCCGTAAAAGATCGGGATATTGCGCTTCGTACCGAAGATGCCACCGAGCAGGATGACGATGCCCTGGTCCTTGGGATTTTGGCCAAGATGGTCAAACAGCGGAATGACAGCATAACCGCCTATGAAGACGCTGGCAGGTTAGAGCTTGCCAAACAAGAGCGCGAAGAAATTGACATTATTAATGATTTTCTGCCCAAGCAATTAACCGATGATGAAATTGCCGAAGCCAGCAAAAAGGCCGTAGATGAAACTGGCGCCGAAAGTTTAAAAGACATGGGCAAGGTAATTGGCCTTCTTAAAAGCCGCCATGCCGGTGCCATGGATTTCGCCAAAGCATCTTTAGCCATCAAAGCCCTTTTATCCTAGCCAATAATTGTTCATAATCAGCCTCCTTGGAATCGAATTCTGGGGCGGGGGAAATTTTAAGTATGGCCTACCCAAATGACTTTCTGGATGAACTGCGTGCCCGCACATCGCTGGAAGCTGTCATATCAAGAAAAGTAAAGCTGACCAAAAAGGGCCGGGAACACTCAGGCCTTTGCCCGTTTCATAATGAAAAAACCCCCTCTTTCACGGTTGTCGAGGAAAAGGGTTTTTATCACTGTTTTGGCTGCGGAGCGCACGGCGATGTCATCCGCTTTGTGATGGAGGATGAGGGGCTTCCCTTCCACGAGGCGGTCCAGAAACTGGCCGCTGATGTGGGATTACCGTTGCCGGAATTCTCAAAGGCAGATTTGGAGGCTGAGAAAAAGCGAAACTCCTTATATGAAATTATGGAGAAAGCCGCCAATTGGTATATTTCAAGATTAAATTCCGAGGAGGGCAAGGGGGCGCGGGAATACCTAAAAGGCCGTGGCCTTTCCCAGGATACTACCCAGCGGTTTTCCTTGGGCTTTGCCCCTGGAAGATACACCGCCCTTAAAGAGGCCATGATGTCACGCGGGATCAAGGAGGAAGAACTGCTGGCCTGTGGTTTATTAAGCCAAAAAGAGGGGAAAGACAGTATTGATAAATTCCGCAACCGGCTGATGTTCCCAATTCTGGATGTCCGGGGCAGAACCATTGCCTTTAGTGGCCGCGCCCTTGATGACGCCCCGGCAAAATATATGAATTCTCCGGAAACCAAACTTTTTCATAAAGGAAGTGTAATTTATAATCTGGGTGGGGCTAGAAAATCGGCCTTTGATTCCGGTGAAATTTTGGTGGTTGAGGGACAAATGGATGTTATTGCCCTGGCAGAGTTTGGGTTCGAGAACACCGTCGCCCCCCTGGGAACTGCGGTTACTGAAAACCAGTTGCATTTGCTGTGGCGTATCGTGGATGAACCCACATTTTGTTTTGACGGAGACCCTGCGGGGTTTAAGGCAGCCCTCAGAGCTATGGAGCGCGCCCTTCCCCTTTTGCAGCCCGGAAAATCACTGCAATTTGCGCTTCTTCCCAGGGGCGATGACCCCGATACCTTGGTACGCCGCGAAGGCAAAGAAAGCTTTGCCAACCTTTTGAGGAAAAGTCTTTCCTTGGCTGATCTTTTATGGCGTCAATTAACCGAAAAGGCCTTGGTCAAAACCCCCGAACAACGTGCCGGCCTGGAAAAGGTTGTCTTTACCAAACTGTCAGAAATTAAAAACGAAAAACTTAAATCCTATTACCGGTCAGATTTTGGCAAACGGCTGAACCGTCTTTTCAGAAAACAATACGCACCCAAAGGGTCAATCAAGGGAAAATTTACTGGCACCAGGAACGCGGTTCGCCCAAGCGGTCTACTTCAAACCCAGATTGGCCGCGCCCAAGGTGATGAAGCGGTGGCGACCTTTTTGGAAGAGGTTATTCTGTTGTCGGTATTAAACCATCCAAAACTGGCGGTTGATCACTTTGAGGACTTATCAGCGATTCCTTTTAAGGATCAGGATTTGGGCGCTTTACAAAAAAGTATTCTTGATTTTGCCCACGATCCAAAAACACCGGATATTAATAATTTAAAGGATCACCTCTTGAAATCTGGATTGGAGACCTTTTATAGACGGTTACATGAAAAAAGCACCGCCCGGAATGTGAAATTTGCCCGCCCCGAAACCAGCTTTGAAATGGCTGAAAAATGGTGGCACAAAACACTTGAGCGGTTGATGCAAATTTCAGCCTTAAAAAAGGATTACGAGGACCTGGAACAAGATTATCTTGAAAACCCCAGTGAACAAAAGTGGCACCGCCTGACCGCGATTAAAACGGAAATCAATAAAAGCATTTTAAACGATGAATTTTTACGGGACTATGATCTCGATTCTATGGCGGGCAGTACTATATAAAAAGAACGTTTACATCTGACCCCATAACAAGATAACCTCCGCGAGGTTTTCAGCCGAGTCGCTTATTTTTTAAAAATTTAAACGACTCGGGAAAAAACGACAGATTTCAAGGATTTTAAATGGTTGCTAAAAAAGCAAAAACGAGCCCTAAAAAAGCCAAAACCGCAGTGAAGGCCTCTGCCGAAGAAAAACCCGCACTGGCCCCGGAAAAGGTGGTTAAGGAAATGATCACCAAAGCTAAAAAGCGTGGTTATATTTCCGACGAGGAGCTGAACAAGACTTTGGCTCAGATGGACATGCCCTCAGAAAAAATTGAGGACATTTTAGCCTTGCTTTCTGAAATGGGCATTAACGTGGTTGAGGCCGAGGAAATTGAGGAAGAAGAAGAAGAAGAAAAAAAGCCTGCCAAAAAGCCTGCCAAAAAGCCTGCCAAAAAAAAAGCCACTACCAAAGCTAAAAAAGAAGCCGACCCGGATGCCTTTGAGGTTTCAAAAAAACCCGACGTTGATCGCACCGATGATCCGGTCCGGATGTATTTGCGCGAAATGGGCCGGGTTGAACTTTTAAGCCGTGAAGGTGAAATTGCCATTGCCAAACGCATCGAGGCTGGCCGGAATACCATGATCGAGGGCCTTTGCGAAAACCCTCTGACTTTTAAAGCGATTATCCGGTGGGCCAAAGAGCTTGAAGAAGAGCAAATGCTGCTTCGGGACATCATTGACCTGGATGCCACCTCAGGCAAGGACCTGGCCGCGGTTGGCGAGGGTTTAAGCCTTGAGGAAATGTCTGGTCTAACCCCAGCGCAGCAGGAAAAAGCCGAGGCCAAAGCCCTTGAAGAGCCCGCCGAGAAGGAAGAGCCAAAAACCCCGGCCCCCGAAGAGGTAAAAGAAGAAAAAGACCAAACTGAGGGCGAGGAAGAAGACAAAGAAAAAACCGATGACGACGAGGATGATGATGAGGGCAACCTCTCCCTTGCCGCCATGGAGGAAATGTATAAGCCTGAAACTCTGGCAAAATTTAAAAAATTGAACCAGACCTATAAACGGTTTAGCAAGCTTCAGGGCGATCGCATCGAAGCCGCCCAAAAAGGTAAAGAACTTTCCAAAGCCCAGGAGAAAAGGTTTCACAAGCTAATAAGGGAGCTGACCGTCCTGGTTTCCAGCATGCATTTCAACAATGCCCGGATTGATGAGCTGGTTGATCATCTTTATTCAATCAATAAAAGGCTTTTGAGCCTGGGCGGCCAATTGATGCGCCTTGCCGATAGCTACAAAATCGATCGCCGCGAGTTTTTGGATGAGTATTTAGGCTCCGAACTTGAAAAGGCCTGGGTGAAGCGGGTCGCAGGCCTTGGCAAAAACTGGAAGGATTTTGCTACCAAAGAAAAGGCGACAATTTTGAATATCCAGGACCAGATTATGGCAATCAGTAATGAAACCGCGCTCCATTTGGGTGAATACCGGCGCGTCGTTTTGATGGTTCAAAAGGGTGAAAAGGAAGCCCGCATTGCCAAAAAAGAAATGGTTGAGGCCAACCTTCGCCTGGTTATTTCAATCGCCAAGAAATACACCAATCGGGGCCTGCAATTCCTGGATCTTATCCAGGAGGGCAATATTGGTTTGATGAAGGCGGTTGATAAATTTGAATACCGGCGCGGCTACAAATTCTCGACCTACGCCACCTGGTGGATCAGGCAGGCTATTACCCGCTCGATCGCTGACCAGGCGCGCACGATCCGGATCCCGGTGCATATGATTGAAACGATTAACAAGTTGGTTAGGACCTCGCGCCAAATGCTTCATGAAATTGGCCGTGAGCCGACCCCGGAAGAGCTCTCCGAGCGCCTCTCGTTACCTCTTGAAAAAGTTCGCAAGGTCATGAAGATTGCAAAGGAACCGATTTCGCTGGAAACCCCGATCGGCGATGAAGAGGACAGCCAGCTTGGTGATTTCATTGAGGATAAAAATGCCATCCTGCCATTGGATGCCGCTATTCATTCGAATTTAAGGGAAACCACAACCCGGGTGCTGGCCTCACTGACACCGCGCGAAGAGCGGGTTCTTCGGATGCGTTTTGGCATTGGCATGAATACCGATCATACCCTGGAAGAGGTTGGCCAGCAGTTCTCGGTAACCCGTGAGCGCATACGCCAGATCGAAGCCAAAGCTCTCAGGAAACTCAAGCACCCTAGCCGGTCAAGAAAATTGAGATCCTTTTTAGGGCAATAAATAGTCTACCGGGCGTCAACTTAATCTGATATGGATTTTCTCGGTGTGGGCCTGTAGCTCAGCTGGTTAGAGCCGGCCGCTCATAACGGTCTGGTCGCAGGTTCGAGTCCTGCCGGGCCCACCATTCAAATCCCTGCGAACCGGCAGCCAGACTGTGCCCTCCGCGGAACCCTTGAGTTCTGCTGCGTTTGCGTCTTTTTCTGTCCAGTCTCTGATGTGAGAGACGCCAGAATTGGCCCAATATGGAGCCAATCTGGCAAAAGTCTCTGGAGACGATTTTTCGCAGCCAGACCGCATTTTCTGAAGAGTACGTTTTGGGCAAATCTAGCCGCAGAATCCGAGCACTTTACGCTGTTCGTCCCAGGACAAAGGAAGAGTCCTGACGCGCTTTAGATGGAAGGCAGTAAGCTCCGGCGGCTGCCGCCCTTCGAGGATGGCCTTAACAATATCAGGGGCAAGAAAAGCGAGCCGTATGGTCCGGGTTACATTTTCCCCATCAGTCTTATTGCTTCTCGCAATTTCCCTGATCGTCCCAATCTCACCTGATTTAAGCTGCTCAAACCAAAACCGCCCCTGGGCAACCGCTCTGATCAGGTTCGTGTCGGGTCTTGCAGGTCTTCGATTCCTATCGGTTATGACGATCTTTTTCTCGACGCCACGCCTCTTCAGCCTGACAGGGATATCGGTTTCTATCCTGCCAGCAGAGGTCTCATCCTGCCTTGGATGATCCGGCCGTGGGCTCAGTCCGTCTGTGTTGATCTGGATGCGGATACGATCCGCCCTCACCTCTATTCTCCTCACGATCTTTAGGAGGATTTCACGCCGCTCGACCCTCTCTTCCTTCAAAAGGCTCGTTCCAAGGTTCTCGGCTTCGCGGATCAGGCGTTCGATCTGATCGGGTGTTTGAACCGTTAATTCCAGTTCCTTCATTAGCCGCAGCCGGTTCTGGAGAAGATCAACAACACCGTTGATGACTGTCCTTTCTATCTCTTTGGCCGGCAACCGCCATCCGGCCCGGGCAAACCCGTTACCGTCTGGCGCAGAGACATAGTAGCGATAGCGTTTTCCAGCTTTAGAGGCATGACTCGGTATCAGACGCCTGCCATCCTCGTCCCTCAGGAGCCCCGAGAGCAGGCTCGGCGATTTGGCGTTGGTGGCGGTGCGGCGGTCGGCGGCGTTTTTATTCAGCTGGGCCTGGACCGAGTCCCAGTTTTCCCGGTCAATGATCGCGTCTTGGGCGCCCTCGTAGCGTTCCCCTTTATGGATCACCTCGCCGATATAAACCGGGTTCGAGAGCAGTCGATAGAGATGACCACGGGTGAAGCGCCCGCCACCCGTTTGCCTTCCGCTTTTATAAACACGAAGCTTTGATCTGAGCCCTCGCCGATCCGCTTCCTCCTTCATCAGTCTGACATTGCCCTTCTCCAGATAGAGCCGGAACAGGGCCCTGACCGTCTCGGCTTCGCCCTCGTTCACGACCAGCTTCTTATCCACGCTGTTATAGCCGAGTGGCACCGGTCCGCCCATCCACATGCCCCTCTTTTTGGAGGCCGCGATCTTGTCGCGGATGCGTTCGGCGGTGACTTCCCTCTCGAACTGGGCGAAGGAGAGAAGAACATTGAGGGTCAATCTGCCCATCGAAGTCGTCGTATTGAACTGCTGGGTGACCGAGACGAAAGAGACATCGTTCGCGTCAAAAAGATCAACCATTTTTGCAAAATCGGAAAGTGCCCGGGTCAACCGATCCACCTTATAGACGACGATGATATCAACCCGCCCTGCCCTCACCTCATCCAGAAGCCGCTGCAACGCCGGCCGTTCCATGGTTCCCCCCGAGATGCCGCCGTCATCATACCTGTCTGGCAATAGCTTCCAGCCCTCATGCTGTTGGCTTTTGATATAGGCCTCGCAGGCCTCCCGCTGAGCATCGAGAGAGTTGAAGTCCTGCTCCAGGCCCTCCTCCGTGGATTTGCGGGTGTAGATCGCGCAGCGGAGCTTGCGGGTCATGGTGCCGCCCTCCGGTTCAGGCCGAAGAACCTGGGGCCGGACCATCGGGCGCCGGTGATTTCTCGGGCAATCTCGGATAAGGACCCGTATCGTTTACCGCGCCACTCGAGTCCGAGGTCTGTGACATCGACCGTATGCGTCACGCCATTCCACTCCCGGACCAACCGGGCGCCAGGTTCGAGTTTAGGTGCGGCTGGAAGGTCACCGTGGGCTTCGCCGGGCTTACCGGCGGCGATTTTGTATAACCTTCCTATGAGACAGGGCTTCAGGGCACCGTAAAGTCTCGCCTGCATCTCATAGGAAATAGCCCGAACCATCAGCCGGGTGCTAATTCCTTTGGGCGGATCGCATCGAAGAAGGGATTGCCAGCTGCCTACCAACTGGTCCCGGGAGAGTTCGGTCAGGTCATGAAGATTGTCGTCAAGTGATCGAGAGGTCATGTTGGGCTCCTGGTGCTCGGTGCTGCGTCCATCGCAGCGTCCTCACCAGCCAAAGCCCGGAACACGGTCCAAGCCGCCTGTTGCTCTTCCATATTCGGTGCGTCAGGCCCTTCCAGTACTGCTCATTCGGGAGAAGAAGTCCAGTCGGAAAAAGATGCATAGTCACTCGGAGAAAAGAGTCTGCTTTTGACCCAAAGCGGACTGTTTTACAATCCTCCCCTCGTAGAGGGGACCGGTCTACTTATTGGCA
>JAZFRG010000349.1:0-6116 GCA_036445535.1 Sphingomonadales bacterium | reverse complement strand
ATCCCGGGGCAGAGGTCGTTTCTCTTCGACCTCAACAATTTCTGTTTTCCAGGGGAGGCGTTTTTGGTATTCGGCCAACAATTCGGCCTCAGGACCGCCCCTAATCTGTCCAACGGCGATAATGGTGATTTTCATTGGCAAACTTTAAAGATTAGTCATCGGTATCAATGTCAGCCGACCACATTTTTTCAAGCTGGTAATAGGCCCGGACCTCGGGGCGAAAAATATGAACAATAGCGTCTGCGGCATCGATCAATACCCAGTCTGAATGGCCCATTCCCTCTGCGCTGCTTTTGCCAAACCCACTAGCTTTCAATTTTGTTAAAAGATGATCCGCAATGGAACCTACGTGTCTTTGCGAACCCCCAGAGGCGACAATCATGTGGTCTGCTATTGAGCTTTTCCCGGCAAGGTCAATCACCGAAATGTCGATGGCTTTGTCGTCTTCAAGGGATGTCATGATGGTTTCAAGCAGGGAAGGTTTAGATTTTAATTTGGCAGCGCCATTGGATGGCTTTGCTTTTTTTTTGGCTAACAAACGGTTCTCCTCTTTTTGTTTTCAGCGATCAGCTTCGCCCTTCACGGATCTTTGTTGCCGAGATCGGGTTTTCCTTACAGTCTATATATACCCACGCTGCGGGCTTTGTCACGACAAGGTTTTTGGCTTCCGTGCCCTTGAGGCGGTTTTTCTGGAATGTGGTGGCGGCAATACCACTAAGGGCATTCTTGGTAAATCCGGGCCTTGGAAAGACCGCAATAGGAATTTCTGCCATGATTTCCTGCCAGGACTTCCAGGCTGGCAGTTCAAGAAAACAATCGGCACCCATTAGCCAGACAAAGGAATAATCCGGAAAGTTTTCCGGTAAAAAATGAACCGTATCAATGGTATAAAAAAGGCCTTCGGTTTGCTCAAGATCAAGAACTTCAATAGGGTTTCCGGCGGTCATTTCCTTGGCCCCCGTTAGGCGTTCTTTAAAAGATGCCAGGCTGGTTTTTTCCTTGAGGGGGTTCTTTGGCGCAACCAACCACCAAACCGCATCAAGGCCAAGTTCAGCTATGGCGACCTGGCTGATATAAAGGTGGCCTTCATGGGCGGGGTTAAAAGAACCACCTAAAAGGCCGATGCGTTTTCCTAGAGCGGTGACCATTTTGTATCCGTGGGGGTCGGGGTTTCGGGTTCTACTTCAACTTCGTCCTGGATATTGCCCTGAAATTCTTTCCAGGCGCGCTCTAAAACCTCGTTTAAGCCCTCACCGGTAACCGCAGAAAGCTCATAAACCTCAGCGCCGGAAACTTTTTTCAAGGCTTTGATTTTTTTGGTAATGGCCTTTTTATCCAGGGCATCGCATTTATTCAGGGCAATAATCTCAGGCTTATCCTCAAGGGCGTCAGAGTATTTATCCAATTCGCCGCGGATGGTTTTGTAATTGGTGGCAACGTCTTCATCCGTGCCATCAATTAAATGGATCAAAACCCTGCACCGTTCAATGTGGCGGAGAAATTGGTAGCCCAGGCCAACGCCTTCGCTGGCACCCTCAATCAGGCCCGGAATGTCCGCCGCGACAAAGCTTCGTTGGCCCGACATTAGAACGATCCCGAGCTGGGGGTTGAGGGTTGTAAAGGGGTAGTCGGCAATCTTGGGTTTGGCCCGCGACACCCGGGACAGGAAAGTCGATTTCCCGGCGTTGGGTAAGCCCAAAAGCCCGACATCTGCGATTAATTTCAACCGCAACCGAAGGGTCATCTCAACTCCCGGTTCCCCCGGGACAGTGCGTCGTGGGGCGCGGTTGGTTGAGGATTTAAAATGTTCATTACCAAGGCCGCCGCGGCCACCTTCGGCAAGAATTAGCTTTTCACCCACTTCGGTTAGATCCGCCAGCTTCACACTGCCGTCTTCATCAAAGACCTGGGTGCCTACGGGAACTTTTATGGTTGCATCCGCGCCCGAAGCACCAGTGCGGCTTTTACCCATACCGTGGCCCCCGCGCTTGGCTTTTATAATTGGCCTGAAGCGGAAATCGATCAGGGTGTTTAGCCCCTCTACAGCTTCGATATAAACATCGCCGCCTTTGCCGCCATCGCCGCCATCAGGGCCGCCCAGTTCAATATATTTTTCACGGCGGAAACTACAGCAGCCCGCGCCGCCCCAACCGGAGTGGATAAAAACCTTTGCTTCGTCCAAGAATTTCATGGGTCTTTTTAAGCCCTTAAATGGAAAAAGGGAATGGCACGCCATCCCCTTTAGAATTTTTAAAGTTGAAACCGGCCTTATTTGGCAGGATCAACATGAACGTAGGAACGCCCGCCGGTTGATTTTGAAAACCGGACATTGCCTTCGCCGGTGGCAAAAAGGGTGTGGTCTTTGCCCATGCCAACATTATCGCCGGGATACACTTTTGTACCGCGCTGGCGCATGATGATGTTGCCAGGGATGACAATTTCACCACCAAATTTCTTAACGCCTAATCTGCGGCCCGCTGAGTCGCGACCGTTCCGGGAGGATCCGCCTGCTTTCTTATGTGCCATTATTTCTTCTCCTTAGCCTTAGGGGCAGCAGCTTTCTTGGCTGGTGCTGCTTTTTTAGCCGGGGCTTTCTTTGCTGCGGTTGCTTTTTTTGCAGGTGCGGCCTTTTTGGAAGGTGTTGCCTTTTTCGCTGGCGCTGCCTTTTTAGCTTCCGGCTTGGGGGTCTCTTTTTTGACTTCCGCTTTTTTCGGGGCAGCAGCTTTTTTGCCACCAATTGCGGTGATGCGTAAAACCGTCAGGTCCTGCCTGTGACCGGCTTTCCGGCGATAATGCTGGCGCCGTTTTTTCTTGAAAATAATGATTTTATCGGCGCGGGCCTGCTCTAAAATTTCGGCCTCTACAGAGGTTCCGGAAAGCACAGGAGTGCCAACCTTAACGTCTTTGTCGTCGCCGACCATGAGCACTTTATCAAGCTTTATAGAATCGCCAGCCTTGCCGGGAAGCTTTTCCACTTTGATAACATCGTTCTGGGCAACCTTGTATTGCTTGCCACCGGTTTCAATTACCGCAAACATTTCTCTTCCAATTCTTCTATTATCTAGCCATTGGGCCCTTGGCCCTTAAAAGTGGGCGCAATATACCTTTAATTAGGTCCCTGTCAACGTTTTTCCCTTGGAAATATTAGACCAATCAAACCTTGTGCCAATATGGGCTTTCAGCTAATGTGCCGCCCGGTCACAGCCCCCTTAGGAGAGATGCCGGAGTGGTCGAACGGGGCGGTCTCGAAAACCGTTGAGCGCTATGCGTTCCGAGGGTTCGAATCCCTCTCTCTCCGCCAACCAGTCTGACGAACTTTTCTCTCGAATATCAGTTGAACTTGAAAATTTGCAGTTTTCAGCGGTTTTGTGGAGCCCAAAATTCATTCGGTGCTCTATTAAGACAAGAATATGAATTGAGACTGATCAGGGACCTTCAGAATGAACGTAGCTGGCGTTTAATCGACCTGAGGTTTCTAAACTAAAGATGCTGGGGAAAGTAGCTGAACGGAGATCAACGAACAGGAATTGAAACGCTAAGCTAACCTTTTCAGAATTAAGTTAAAAAATATGATCGGAAAAGGCGCATAATATGCAGTATGTAAATTCAGGAAATGGCCTTCGGGGTATTTTATGTTAGAAAAATTCATTTTTTTAAAAAAATATTGGAGGGATGGGCGCTGATTTGCGTACTACAAGGTAGTATGCCAGAATTATATCCGGAGTGAGCGTATGGCGCGAGCCCCTATGATAGGGAAAAATACAAGCAACGTAATTTTTTTCTCAGCCCGAAAACGCAAGGGCAGGGATGTTATGCTTGAGCAGATTGTTCATGAGCATGGCGCTGCCCTGCAGCGTTTCATGAGAGTGCGGTTGGCCCTGGAACCCGATCGTGAGGATATTATTCAGGAGGTTTTTTTGCGCCTCGCCCGGATTGATGATTTGCAGGTAAAATTTTCGGAAAAACCCGATACGGTCCGGAGTTATTTGTTCTCGATAGCAACCAACCTGATCCGCGATAACGCCAGGCGTGAAAAAGTCCGGCAAAAGAAAAATCACATCAGTTATGAAGAAAATATTGGCCCTTGCAATTCTTTGACCCCCGAAGATGCGCTCAGAACCAAACAGAAGTTAAAAGCCATGAACCGGGCACTGGGCCAGGTCAAACCTGAGCAAAAACGGGCCTTTATATTAAGCCGCATGGAAAACCTGAGTTATGCGGAAATTGCAGCCGACCTGGGGGTTTCGGTTAGCACCGTCGAGAAATACATTTCAACTGTCCTTTATGTCCTGAGAAAAGGGTTAACATTATGACTTCCAATTTGAAAAAGAAATTAAACCGGGACCGCGCTCGCCAGGCTGCCGATTTTGTCGCGCTGGCTTATTCGGGGAATATCTCCGAAGCGGACGAAAAAAAGCTCGCGACCTGGTTAGCCGCACACCCTGACAACCGAACTGAGTACCAGGCAATGCTGGATATCTGGGACGCCAGTGGGGATCTGGCCGATGATCCTGAAATTTTAAGCGAAATTAGCCAGGGGAAAGCCTTTCCCGCCCGGACATGGAATTTGGGCGGCTTTGGCAAGGTTGCTGCCGCTGCCGGTTTCCTGATCATTGCCATCACCAGCTACTTTTTAGCAAACCCGGACGTTGTCCAGGAACCCCAGCTGGCCGCCTATGCCACTGAAATAGGTGAACAGGAAACGGTCACGCTGGCAGATGGCAGTCTGGTGACCCTTAATACCAATACCGAGCTTCGGGTTGATTATACTGAGGGCTACCGCCACCTTATCTTAAGCCGGGGCGAGGCCTACTTTGATGTTGCCAAGGACCAGTCCAGGCCATTTACGGTTGAGGCCGGCAGCCAGTCGGTAACAGCTCTTGGCACGCAATTTAATATCCTGAGGGATAACGGCCAGATAACGGTTGCCGTGATTGAGGGCGTGGTAGCGGTTCATGATAATGGCGATCTGGACGCTGCCATTGAGGTGATTAACGGCCAGGCCGTGCCCCGGCGTATTCTGGATGAAAAAGAGAATGGTCAATTCCGGCTCGAGGCCGGCGGCGTGGGAACGTTCTCCAAGACCGCCAGAGTTATCACCGCCCCCGAGGTTGCTGATATCACCAAATTTTACAGCTGGCGTGACGGTGTCCTCAGGTTCGAGGATGAAACCCTGGAATTCGTTATCAACAACATCAACCGCTACACCTCCCGCCAGATCATTCTGAACGGTGCTGATGCCAGGAATATGCGGATTAGTGGCGTTTTCCTGACCAATGATATCGAGGGTGTTCTTAAGGGCCTGGAGGCGACCTTGCCGATCGAGGTCGAGCTTTCCACAAACCGGGTCATCATCGAAGCAAAAAAATAAAACCATTTTTTTTAAAAAAATTGGAGGGGTTCTTCCCCGTTTGCGTAGTACGGTCTGAGGGCCAAGATTTTACCCGGCGGACGGGTGGTATTTTAGGCCCCGTAAATGTAAAGATTAGGGGGAGTTCATAATGATCACACACCGTACCAATAACCCAGGAATGCTTGGCAAAAAAATTCGACTGCTGGGTTTGACGACCGCCGTTTCGGCCTTTGCCTTACTAACCGGGGCCGCCCTTTCTGGCCCGGCAATGGCGCAAAGCAAGACACTACGCAATGTTGACGTCAGCGCCCAGGCGACCGGCCCGGCGCTTCTGGAATTGGCTGAAGAAAGCGGGGTCCAGATCATGTTTGAGCCGGGCTTGACCAGCAATCTGACCACCAGCGGTGTGCGCGGCAACATGACGGTTGAGGATGCCTTGGCCCGCCTGCTTTCAGGCACGGGCCTTACTTTTGAGCGGGTATCTGAAAATGTTTTGGTCGTCACCCGCCAAAAATCAGGCAGCATCAGCACGCTTCAACCCACCCGTGTGGCAAATAATGGCAATGACGCCCCGGATGCAGGTAGCGATAATGACGATGATGATGAGGACAGCGAACCCCTGACCACCGAAACTGATGCAGGCGATACCGAGGTAGTTATTGTCACCGGCTCGCACATTCGCGGGGCCGGGCCGACCGGGTCAGAGGTTTTTATTTATGACCGCAAGGACATTGATGAGCTGGGTTTTGCAACTATCCCTGAG
>JAZFRG010000348.1:0-6006 GCA_036445535.1 Sphingomonadales bacterium | reverse complement strand
TTAACTGGTTTCCCTTAGTTGCGTTAAGGGTTAAAGAAATTAAAGGCCTTTCAACCTCTTTTAATATTCTTTGGTATAAACCAGCGGGCGGCAGCGCCCCCTCATGGGCCTTAAAATATTTCTCCAGGTTTCGGTAAATGGCTGAGGACAAATTTTGGCCACGGCCGAGGCCAGTTTCGGTACTTAAGGGGTTGGCCAATGTCGTTGTAACATTTCGCCGGGTAATCTTTCCTCCCAGATCCATAGCGTGGAACCGTGTCGCCACGCTTTTAAGTTCCCGCAAATTTCCCGGCCAGCCATAACGAACCAGTGCCTTGATGGCTTCACGGCTGGGGATTGGTGCCCTTTTCGGCGCAAAAGTTGCCTTTAAAAGCTTTTTGAAAATAATCGGAATATCAGATTTTCGATGCTGCAAATTGGGTAACGATAACTGTTGAACATTAAGCTGCCAATAAAGCTCCCTAGAAAAAGCACTATATTTTACCAGCCCCAAAATATCCTGGGTTGAAGTTGAAAGAATTTTTGGGGTCAGCCCACCCCGACCTTCAATATTTTTCAAGAAAATTGAAAGCCTGCGTTGGGCGGTCGAGGAAAGCTCATTGACCCCATCCAGGAACAAGGTGTTGCTATTTGCTTTGGCTTTTGGTCCCAGGTTTGAATGGCGTTTTAAGAGGTCAATAAATTCTTCCTCCGAATCCTCAAAAATATAAAAGGCAATAAAGCGACCCTTTTCGGCTAAATTTTCATGAATAAGCCGGGCAATGGTTTCTTTACCCGCTCCCGGTTCACCGTAAATCAAAACCGAACTGCGGGAATTGCCTGCGCGTTCAACACTGATTTTTAGTTTCCTGGCCTGGGCTGACGGCCCCGATAGGATGACCTGATGAATTCCGCTATCAGTTTTAGGGTTGGGACTCATTAATATGATCCATTCAGCGGGAACGAATTTTGGGAGGGAACAGAAGGCGGGTCGCAGAAATATCGGAAATATTTCAAGAGTTGCCGACGCATTCCCCGGCAAAATGCGCCCCGTCCTAAGGATGTGGAAAGGAAGACCAAGTGCGGTGTCAATTCGCCTTGAAAAGGGCACCACCTTTGTCTGCGTCGATTTCCTTGCACTTGGGCATCCTTTCCAAACTGAATGTGACCAAATTAATGAGTCCGAACCCTAATTGCCACCGACGGCGGTCCTAAGCGGCATCGCGGGTGGCGATGGGAGTATAATACCCTGTTAAGGTCTTCACCACTTCTTTAGGGTCGGTCAAGTGGTTCAGGACTTGGCGAACCTCGGCAGATCCTGGCAGCCCCTTGGTGTACCATCCAAGATGTTTTCGAGCGATCCGGAGCCCTGCCTCAACGCCGTAATAGGACAGCATCGCTTCATAATGCTCAAGCACCACTTCCAATTGGCGGGCAACCGGGGGTGCATTTCTTTTCTCGCCGGTTTTCAGGTAATGCATTACGTTTGAGACAAACCACGGTTTGCCATAGCTGCCACGGCCGATCATGACCCCGTCAGCGCCGGATTTTTCAAGGGCAGTATCAACATCCTCATAGGTCGTGATATCGCCGTTGACGATCACCGGAATCGAAACGCTGGATTTAACCTCACGAATAAAGTCCCAGTCGGCAGAGCCTTTATACATCTGGCACCGGGTTCTGCCGTGGACGGTCAGCATCTTAATGCCAATATCCTCGGCAATCTTTGCCAACTGGGGGGCGTTCCGGGTTTCATCGTTCCAGCCGGTGCGCATTTTTAAAGTCACCGGAATTTTAACGGCGGCCACGGTGGCCTCCAAAATCGCCTTGGCGTGATCGAGATCGCGCATCAGGGCTGAACCCGCTTCGCCGTTGGTAACTTTTCTAACCGGGCAACCCATGTTGATATCGATAATATCTGCGCCTAAGCTTTCATTCAGCTTTGCAGCCTCGGCCACTACCCCAGGCTCACAGCCAGCCAGCTGCAGGGCGATCGGGCGTTCGTCCTCGGTATGCGTTGCCATTTTCATGGATCGCCTGACCTGGCGGATCATTGCCTGGGAGGCAATCATTTCAGACACAACAAGCCCGGCACCAAAACCTTTTACAAGGCGGCGGAATGGCAGGTCGCTTACCCCTGACATCGGGGCCAGGATAACCGGCGCGTCTATTTCAACTGAACCAATTTTCATGGGGTTCCTCTTAATATAAATCCACCCTCTTTTGCAAGAGAGTTGCAAACCCGACGGTTGGCCATTGTTAAAGCCTGAAAATTAAGTAAAAAGGATGCATGAGCGTATGGGCTATCATAGTTGCCGCGGGAGTTGGCGAGCGCGCCGGGGGCGGTGTACCCAAACAATACCACGATATTGGCGGCCAGCCAGTCTTGCGGAAAACCGTTTTGGCGTTTTTGAATCATCCGGAAATTGCCGGCGTTCGTGTCGTCTTTAACCCCCGCCATGACGATTTATACCAAAAGGCGGTTGGTGATTTAAACCTGCCTGCTCCGGTTCGAGGCGGCAAGTCGCGCCAGGAATCGGCTTATCTTGGACTTCAGGCGCTTGAAGACAATCCCCCGGGTTTTGTTTTGATCCACGATGCCGCCCGTGCCTTTGTCAGCCAGGATGTTATTTCCCGGGTCATAGAGACGCTAAAGCGGACCCGCAAAGGGTGCCTGCCTGCCCTGCCGATCCCCGATACCATCAAACGCCGGGAAGGAAGTGCCGTTGCCGAAACGGTCGATCGCGAACCACTTATCCTGGCACAGACCCCCCAGGGGTTTAAATTCGAGGATATTTTGAAGGCCCATGAAGCCGCCATCGGCAAAGGTCTGACCGACGATGCCGCAGTCGCAGAAAATGCCGGGTTTGAGGTTGTTATGGTTAAAGGGGATAAGGCCAATATCAAATTGACGGTCAAGGAGGATTTCATTATCCATGTAACCGACGTCAGGACCGGAACCGGTTTTGATGTTCATGCCTTTGAAGACGGCGATCAGGTTATTCTGTGCGGGGTTAAAATCGCCCACGATCAAAAATTAAAAGGCCATTCCGATGCTGATGTTGGCCTGCACGCGATTACTGATGCACTTTTAGGGGCCATCGGGGAAGGCGATATTGGGGACCATTTCCCACCCACGGATGACAAATGGAAGGGCGCCGCTTCGGATATTTTTCTAAAACATGCAATAAAACTGGTGACTGACAAGGGTGGCCGGGTATCCTCCATCGACCTGACCCTGATTTGCGAAGCGCCAAAAATAGGGCCGCACCGGGAAGCTATGCGAAAAAGCATTGCCGCCATCACCGGGGTAGAGGTGGCGCGGATAAGCGTAAAGGCAACCACAACCGAACAACTGGGTTTTACCGGGCGCGGTGAGGGCATCGCCGCCCAGGCCCTGGCGACGGTGATATTTAATGAATAAATTTATGACCCTCGTTGCGACCCTGTTTGGGGTTGGCCATTTGCCCAAAATGCCGGGCACCTGGGGGTCTCTTTTCGCACTTTTAATTGGCGTTCCCGCGATTCACTTTATCCCCTGGTATGTTTTTATTGGCCTGATCCTCATTCTAATTCCGATTGGTATTATGGCCGCCAATACCTACCAGGCCAAAACCGGAGAACACGATTCGGGGAAAGTTGTCATTGATGAGCTGGTTGGCCAATGGATCGCCCTCGCCCCTCTGGCCCTTGCCGTGCCTTTCACGTTTGCTGTCCCGTTTGATGATTTCAGGTGGGCAACCTTGCTGGCCTTTGGCCTGTTCCGGTTTTTTGATGTTATCAAACCCTGGCCTATCAGCTGGATGGATAAAAACATTAAAGGCGGCTGGGGCGTGATGGCCGATGATATTGCCGCCGGGGTGGCCGCCGCCATGGTTTTATTTGGCCTCGGATTTTTTATATGACCTTCAGCCCCGAAATTTTGGACCTTGCCAAAGAAGTGGTGTCACTTTGCAATCAAAAGAAAATTATGCTGAGCGCAGCAGAATCTTGCACTGGTGGGCTTGTCACCGGGGCCATTACAGAAATTTCGGGGGCTTCAGAATGTTTACAGGTCTCATTTGTTACCTATTCCAATTATATGAAAACCAGGGTTTTGGGCGTTGCCAAAGAAACCCTGGATGACAAAGGCGCGGTTTCAGAAGAGACCGCCCGGGAAATGGCCAGCGGAGTCTTAAAAGCAGCAACGTCGGATATCGCTGTAGCCATCACTGGAATTGCCGGACCCAAGGGCGGATCCCCTGAAAAACCGGTTGGAACAGTTCATTTTTCAAGTGCGCGGCGGGTTGAGGGGCGGATTGAAACTCATCATGAACGTCACTACATAAAAAAAACGGATAGGACCGGAATTCGGGTTGAAGCAGTTAAAATTGCCCTTTTGCTGCTGCTTCAGGAGGCTAAAAACTACTAGGGGAAAATTATGGGAAAAGTAACCGGGTTCGGCGGAATTTTTGTTAAATCAAAAAATTCAGCAGACTTAAAAAAATGGTACGGAGCACATCTAGGAATACCGGTTGATGACTACGGTGCAACCTTTAAATTTCGTGACCACAAAAACCCTGAAAAGGAAGGCTATTCGGTTTGGGGTCTGTTCAAGGAAGACACTAAATATTTTGATCCCAGCAATAAAGAATTTATGATCAATTTTCGAGTTGAGGATCTGGATGACCTTTTAAAAAGCCTCGAGGCAGCAGGCATCAAACAGGTCGGTAAAATGGAAGAATACGATTACGGACGGTTTGCCTGGATTATTGACCCCGAAGGCACAAAGATTGAATTATGGGAACCGGGTGAGTGCTCCCCGGAGTAAAATTTCACAAAGCTTGACGGACCTGAAATGCCCAGATAGAAAGCAAGCAAATCGCAATAAAGGTGCCCTAAATGACAAACGATATAACGCTTGATCCCAACCTGACCCAGCAACAGCTTATGGAAAAAGCAGAAGCCGGCCACGCCTTTGCTCAATACACAATTGCCAAGCAAAAGCAGGTCCAAGGTGATGAAGCTGAAACCCTGAAATGGATGCGCAAATCCGCCGAAGGCGAGCTTTTTCTGGCAGAATTTGAAATGGGCATGTGGCATCTTTTAGGCCACCTAGTTGAGTTTGATCAAAAAAAGGCACTAACCCTTATCGGCAAAGCCGTGGATCAAAAATTTTCTGATGCTATCCGCTTGATGGCGGTTCTTCATGGCATGGGTTTTGCCGTTGAAAAAAATTGGGAAAAGGCTGTTGATTTTATTATCGAGGCTGCCGAGCTGGAATGTCCCCATACGCTGCGTCAAATTGCTTTTCTCCTGATGCGTGAAAAAGGCATGAAAGAGCTGTGCGAAAAGCTGATCAACCGCGCTGCCAGTTTTGACGAACTTGTTTGCCTGACCTATCTCGGTAAAAAGCCCGGAGAGGTTAAGGCCGAAGAAATTCCCGAGGGGTGGAGCGAATGGAAAAAAGTTCGGGAAAAGCTCCTCAAAATAAACGGACCAACAGAATTCAGCGCCAAGGAATTAAATGCCGATCCAGCAATCCGGATTGTCGAAAACGCCCTAACCACCGAAGAATGTTTGTATTTAAGAACCTTGGCTGGGCCGGCCTTGACGCCCAATGTCCAGCTGATGGGCGGCAACCCAAACGACCCCAAATATAAGGAATTGCAAAACAACTCCCTGATGGTTTTTTACCCAATTATCCAGGACCTTTTTACCATTCAGATGACCAAACGCCTGGCGGCCTTTGCGGAGGCCACCACTGAGAACACCGAACTTCCGGTTGTCCAGAAATATGCCGTTGGTCAGGAATTTAAAGAGCACGCTGACTATATGGATCCTGACAACCCCCAGCAGGCCTTCGCCATCCAACAGGCGGGGCAGCGTACCAAATCGATTTTCGTCTACCTTAATGACGATTATGACGGCGGCGAAACCGCGTTCCCCAAGGTAGACCTGCAATTTAAAGGCAAAGAGGGTGATGCCCTGGTTCTGGACAACATGGATACAATTGGCCTGCCTAATGAGAAATCCCTGCATGCCGGG
>JAZFRG010000347.1:0-2883 GCA_036445535.1 Sphingomonadales bacterium | reverse complement strand
GGCGCCAACCTTAGAGTGCACCTATTTCACCGGGACCGGGTTTTTCACTGAAGAGATTACGGAAACCGAAGGCGAAGGCTCAACCGGCCTGGAGTGCGCTGGAATGAGCGATATTAAATAAATTAATTCCATAGCTTGGTTGATAAATATTTAAGCCCGGAATCGCAGACCACCACCAGAATGGTTCCACCTTTGTGCGGACCTTTAAGAAGTTCGAGGGCAGCCGCAACATTGGCCCCCGACGAAAAGCCTGCAAAAATTCCCTCCATTTTGGCAAGTGCCCGGGTGCATGCCGTGGCCCGTTCATCACTGACCGCCAGATAGCCATTCACCTCAAAACCCTCAAGCGCCATCAAATCTTTCAACCCATAACCCCCTCCCTGGATCACATGGGTGGGTTTTACGACTTCTTTTCCGGCCAGTTTTTCTGCGCCCTCAGGCTCTACGCCATAACAGGCAAAGCCGGGAATTTGCTCTTGCAAATATTTTCCAAGGCCGCCAAACCAGCCACCGGAACCGATAAAATCACAATAGGCGTCGATGTTGCCACCGCTTTGGCGCATAATCTCAGGGCCTGTGGTCTCAAAATGGCAAGTGATGATCCCCGGCATATTAAACTGGTCGGGACGAAAGGCGCCCAACTCTTCCACCAGCTGTTTTGCCCGGGCAACCACCAACGCCTGGTCCGCGCCGGTAACCTGTCCGGGCTTTGAACCTGGCGCCTGATCCACCCGGACGACCTTGGCCCCCAGCGCCTTCATCATCCGCACCCGTTCAATAGAATTTCCTTTAGAAATAACCGCAATAAAAGGGTGCCCCAGGGTGGCGCAGGCTATCGCCAACCCGGTGCCGGTATTGCCCGAGGTGCGCTCAACCACGGTCTGACCTTCTTTAAGCTCGCCGTTTTCCCGGGCCTCAATAATCATCTGCAAGGCGGGACGGTCTTTTTTGGAAAAGCCGGGGTTTAAGTATTCGCACTTGGCAAGAATGTGCCCTTCCCCCCCCAAATGTTTAACCAGGCGCGACAAATCCACCAACGGCGTTTCGCCCACTGCATGGGCAATTGAGGGCAGAACATTGCTCTGCGGGTTCAGGCGCTCAAATCTAAATTTTTTAGACATTTCTTTTCCAATTAGGAAAAACGGTAGGCTATAGAAGAGAAAAAGAAAACCGGTCTTTTGTTTGCCATAAATTCAGGTAAGGTCGGAGGGCTTATTTTTTTGAGCTTTAAAAAGGAAACCAATGAAAAAAATTTCGCTTATTCTGGGATTAACCGCAGGCCTTTTTGCGCTTTCCTCTGGGGCGGCACCGGCCGATGATTACCAAAAGTGTCTTTTAAAAGTCAGCAAAGCTGACCTAGAGGCCAAAATTGATTTCCAGACCGGGCTGGCGGACCTTATTATTGAAGATTACCCGGGGTTGGGCAATCTTGCTATTTTAAACCGTGACCTGCAAATTGGCCTTGCCCAGGCGCGCAATATGAAGCTGACTTACCTTATTGAGGATGATGTCGCCCGGCTGGTCTCGGCCTCGGGCCTGACCCGGTTTACCAATTTTGACTGGAGCGCCCAGGACGATGCTGACCTGGAGGCCCTAAACCCTGAATTTTCTGGCCTGCTCGATCAGGTCGATATTTTAGCAGAAAAAAATAACGACAACCCCGCCTGGCCCGACCTCAGAGCTAAATTTGTCGAGCTTCAAGCGGGCAAGGAATTCCAAAAAATTCTGGAAAACTTTATTAAAGAACAAGAAAAAGCGGGACAACGGCTCGAGGGGTGTTAAGGGTCAATTTTCCCGTTTCCCATTGTAGCTTCTATAACCCCGATAATTTCTTTAATCTGCAATTCAAAAACCCCCCCGGTCCCTTTTTCGAATGCAGTTTTCCAATTATCATACCCCTCCGAAGTTTCAGGGTAGGGATCAAAGGTCTCAACCTCTTCTAAAACACTAGATTTAAGACCAGTTTCTGTAATTGGAATATGCGCTATAAAAGTTTGCATCCGAACTTCAGAGGTTGGGATTTTTAATCCCACATTTGTTATTACAATGCTGAAAATTTTTGTTCCTTCTGGAAATTCATCAATTTTATAAATTAACAGCCTTGAATCTGGTTCATGGTCCCGGGTTTGGTAACTCCAGGCCTGTCCTTCTTCAAAGTCCTGCGCAAGGGTCTCAGTGGCAAAGCAAAGAAAAACCAAAATCGCAAAAATTTTCATGGGGCAATCCTAATGGTTCAAAAAAACCTACCAAACAGGAAGGCCCCGGTAAAGCCATCAGATTTTTTGCCTTCTCTGATCCTTGATATTATTAGGAATTCAGCGTCAAATAGGACTAAGGAAAGGCTAAGGGTATCACCAATGATTTTTGGACGCATATTAAAGAATTTAAAAAGCGGCAATTTGTCGTTTGCTGTTCTTGAGCTGGTGATGATCATTGTCGGCGTTTTTATCGCCTTTCAGGTCGATCAATGGAATGAAGACCGCAAAACCGCCGCCGAAGAGGTTCTTTGGCTGGAGGCGGTGCGGGCCGATCTGGAGCAAAGCCTGCCTTTCCTGCAAGGCCGGACAGGTTTTGAAGGTCAAATTATTAAAAGTCTGGATGAGGTTTAAAGGGCGCTTGAAGACGGCGAGGTTAAACCCAGGAAAAGGGTGGATTTTGAGCGCGGCTTGCGGATGCGCTTTATCACCCCTACACCGTTTCAGTTAATCGGCACCATCCAGCAATTAAACGCCGATGGCCAAATGAATGAAATCCAGGATTCAATCCTGAGACGCAAATTAATTGCCCTGGTCGGCTACGCCGCCGCCTATGATAAAAATGTCAGTGGCATCGAGGAAAGTTTCAGGAAAGCCACCTACCATTCCGCAGAGTTTTATGAAATGG
>JAZFRG010000346.1:0-2439 GCA_036445535.1 Sphingomonadales bacterium | reverse complement strand
CAAATTAACCAAGGAATCGAAAAAGAAAACCAAAATTGGTTTTCCAGCTCAGAATTAATCGAATCAGGGCCCAATCATTGATAAAAAAATTTGGCACCCCGTCCCTGAAACTTGCAAATAAAAGAAGCCTGATCCGTTTAGGCCCCTTTCAATTTATTGTGATAAAAACCTAAGAATCTTAACAACATCCCCAGGATACGGGCCTTTCCATTCATCGCAAAAAAAAATCCTTTAATCTCAATGGGCTAGCTGGCTCAGTCAATTTCATGATAGTATTAATTATTGGTTTAGCGGAAAGGAAATAAAAATGAAAATTAACCCGTTAAGACTTTTATTGGTGCTGTTGGGTGTTCTGGCAATAACAACTTCGGCGCAATCCCAAACCATTTCTCTCCTGTTGGAAGATGACCAACTTTTGAAAAATGGCCGTAAAGCTGTTCATTCAGGTAACCTTGAAAAAGCGATGTTTTTTTACGAAGAGGCTTTAAAGCGAAGTAGTTTGTCTCGGTTGGAATTAATTGATGTCCATAATGGCCTTTGTGTCACCTATATGTATCTGGAGTATTTTGAGGAAGCAATTGTTCAATGCAAGGCCGCCCTAAGGATCCAGTCCAACAAATGGGATACGATGAACAATCTTGGGACCGTCCATCTGGTTATGGGAAATTATAGCGAGGCCATCAAAATCTATGAAAAAGGCCTGAAAATGAAACCCAAATACAAAATTTTGCTTTTCAATATGGAAATCGCCCAAAAGCGATCCCTGGAAGCGCGGATCAGACTTGAGATCGAACAGGAAAAAAATGGTTTTCAGGAGGACGACCGGTATCAGGGAAGCGCGGCACTGGACCGAAAACCCCAATAAGGTTCAAAAGCTTTAAACGCATAAACTAAGAGTTTTAATTAGAATGGAAACCCAAACAGGTTTCTGCTAAATGCTGGGTTGATGCAAAAACACGACGTTGAGGAAAAATGATTTTTAAATTCCTATTAAAGTTTGCTTTGGTTATTTTTTTAGGCGGCCTTTTGTCGTCCTGCGAACCACCCGCGCCTGAAGGCCCCTCGCTGGTCGTCCAGGCCGGAACGGTGGCCTCTTACAAAATTTCTGGCCATCTTTATAAAGCTGAGGTTACCCACGCCGATGAGGGTTATGTGCTTTGGGAGTTTTCCTGGAAAAAGACTCCCGTGTTTAAATTAAAACTCTATCGAGGCATTTTAAGCGTTTTTAACGAAGAAGAAGGTTATAAAACCTGGAGCAAGTTCGACACCAACCTGATTGATGAATTTTTTCCCCTTGAAATAGGGAACGAGTTGGCTTTGGAAGGGCACCATTACACTAAGGGAAATGAAGAGGGTTACCCTTTCTTTGTTACTATAAATATTCGGGAAAAAACTGAAATAGCCATTAAAGAAGAAATTTTTCCGGTATATATTTTGGAATTTTCCTTTATTGAAGAACACCCGGATGGAACAAAAACCTACACCAAGACGGCCTGGTATTCAGAGGAAATGGAAATTTCGCTAAGAACCGATTACGTTATGGAAAACGGCACTTTTTCAATGAGGATTGTAGCCCTTGAAGAGCTTGAAGGGGTGGGTGATGAAAATGAAGAACAGCCTGAAGGGCTCGGCACTGTTCGGCTGTAACCCTAAACGTTAAAACTTTCTCCGCACCCGCAACGACTTTTCTCGTTGGGGTTTACAAAGATAAATCCTGAAGAAAACTTTGCCTCTTCAAAATCGATAGTCGTCCCGATCAGAAATAGCAGGGAGTCGCGATCGACAAAAATCTTGATATCGCCCAGCTCAACCAGCTCATCCCCGGGATTTACCTCATCAACATAATCAACGACATAACTTTGCCCTGAACAGCCTTTTTCTTCTGTGCCAAAACGAAGCCCAAGGGCTGGTGTTTCCCGAGCCGCCAATAACTGGCCCATGCGCTCTAAAGCTTTATCGGTAACTTTTAATAGTGACATTTTTCTTCCTTATAAAAACCCAAGTTCAAGTTTGGCTTCTTCCGACATTTTTGAGGGATCCCAAGGGGGATCAAAAACCAATTTTACTTCCGCATCCTGGATGCCCTCAACATAAGAAGCTCTTAATTCTACTTCTTGGGGCATGGTCTCAGCCACCGGACAATTCGGGGTGGTCAACGTCATGGTGATTAAGGCCTTTTTATCTTCATCCACCTCAACATTATAAATCAGACCCAAATCATAGATATTAACCGGGATTTCCGGGTCATAAATCTGCCGAAGCGCTTCTATAACGCTTTCTTCCAGAGTTTGCCCTTCAGGGGCCCCCTTCTGTTTTTCAGAAGAAGACAGAAAATCATCCACAAACGTGCTCTTGTCCTCGGTAAAAATTGGGCGCGGATTTTTTTTGTTTTTGTTTTCGCTCATGAAAAAATATCCAGTGTTTTATGGATGCCTGTCA
>JAZFRG010000345.1:0-6665 GCA_036445535.1 Sphingomonadales bacterium | reverse complement strand
AGCATAAACCACACCGGCCCCACGCAGGAAAGTTTTGCCTTCCAGCGGCCCAGAGTTGGGGATGCTCCGCTGCCGGTTCGCTCGCATTACAAAAAGGGCCGCATTCGGGGTTTCCTGAAAAAAAGTTTTGTCGTGATCTCGATGGTTGGCATGGTCGGTTTGGTGTTTGCCTACAGCCAGGGGTTAACAGATACCTGGGCAAGCGCGGCTTGGGACAAAGCCTTGGCTATAAGCGTCAATTCAGGCTTTGCTCTGGAAAGCATTAAAGCCGAGGGTCAGGAAAAAACCCCCGAAGGTGCCATCCTTGAAGTCCTGGGGATAACCGAGGGCGATGCCTTGTTTGGCATGGATATGACGGCCTTAAGCGCGCGCGTCGAAGCCCTGCCCTGGGTTAGTCGGGCGGTCGTTAGCCGTGAACTGCCGGCCACGATCAAGGTTTATGTGGTTGAGCGCGAGCCCTTTGCCCGCTGGCAAATTAATGGGGAGCTGGTTTTGGTTGATGAAACTGCAGCCGTAATCCGCGGGGCCAAAACCGCTGATTATGCCCATCTCCCCTTTGTCGTTGGGCCCGGAGCGCCCGAGGCGGCATCGGCCCTTTTTAATCTTTTGGCGACCACCCCCGAACTCAGCAAAAAAGTTGTCGCTGCAGTCCGGGTGGGTCAAAGGCGCTGGGATCTGGAGTTTGATAATGGCATGCGTTTGAAATTGCCTGAGCAAGGCGATACCTACGGCGAAGCCGAGGCCTGGGCAGCCTTTATTAACCTGACCGAAGAAAAAGATCTCATGGCGCTGGATGTCGCCGAGGCCGACTTGCGGCTCCCTGATAGAATTATTATGCGCCTTACCCCCGAGGGACAAAAAGCATTTGAAAACAATGATCAGGGGACCTGAATAAAAGAGAAATGTGATGGCAACAATGGAAAATAAAAACGGCAATCCCTATCGTCCCAGGTTGGTGGCAGCCCTAGATATTGGCACCGCCAAGGTGGGGTGTTTGATTGCTGAAATTAGGGGCAATGGAAATATTGTCGTCAAGGGCATGGGTCACCGGGTGTCAAGGGGCATCAAACAAGGGGTCATTGTTGACCTGGACCAGGCCGCCTCATCCGTTTGCGCGGCAGTGGATCAGGCCGAAAAAGTTGCCGGTCAACCGATCGATCAGGTGATTGTAAATCTGTCCTCAGGGGGACCAAAATCCCGGATTCTGAGCACCAAAGTGCCCTTGAACGGCACCGGCGTCCAACAAACCCATATCGACAAGGCTTTGGGCGAGGTCAGCCAGCGAATTGATCTTGGCAAAGAGACCTTGGTGCATGCCTTCCCTGCTTGTTATGGGCTTGATGGTGCGTTGGCGGTCAATGAACCTCTGGGCATGTTCGGCCAAAACTTATCGGTTACCCTTCACGCCGTGATCGCGGCTCCTGGGCCAATCCGTAATATTGAAACCTGTGTCCAACGCTCGCACCTGGATGTCTCCCGGCTGGTTCTAACTCCCTATGCTTCGGGGCTTTCGGTTTTGGTCGATGATGAAAGGGAATTAGGCTCTGCGTGTATTGACATGGGGGCCGGAACCACTTCAATTTCAATTTTTGTCCGTGGCCGGATGGTCCATTCCGAAGTTTTACCCATCGGTGGGGATGAAATAACGCAATCTATAGCAACCGGGCTTTTGACACCGATTTCACAAGCAGAGCGCCTGAAAATTTTAAATGGTTCGGCCTATTACACCAAGTCCGATGACCACGAAATTATTGAAATTCCAAAACTTGGCTGCGGCGATGAGGGGGAACGTATGGAAATCCCGCGCGCAGTTCTTACTCGTGCCATTGAGCCTCATATGGAGCGGCTGTTTGTGACCATCCGAAAACACCTGGAAGCGGCAGGCTTTGGTGGACCCCAAGCCAGGCGGGTGGTTTTAACCGGCGGTGCCAGCCAGCTCACGGGGGTTCGTGATTATGCCGAAAAAGTTTTGGCCAAAAAGGTCAGGTTGGGGCGTCCGCAAAATCTTGATGGCCTACCAGAAGCCGCTAATTCAGCGCCGTTTGCAACCCTTGTCGGGCTTTTGCAATACGTCGTTAAAGCCCCCGCAGAGGCAGGGGAAATACGCATTTCAGGTTATGTCGCCGAGGCCGGGACAGGTAAAATGGCGCGGCTTGGAAACTGGCTGAAAGCAAATTTTTAATTTGAGGGAAACTGAACGACTTTAACAAGACGACTTAAACAAAGGAGGCAATCATGGCCATCGAATTTACATCACTGGAACTAACCGAGTTAAAACCAAAGGTCGCGGTCATAGGCGTTGGCGGCGCGGGCGGAAACGCCGTTAATAATATGATGCGTTCAGGGGTGAAGGGGGTTGATTTTATTGCCGCTAATACCGATGCCCAAGCGCTTGCAGGCTCAGAGGCTAAACTGAAAATTCAGCTTGGTGTTGAGGTTACAGAAGGGTTGGGTGCTGGCTCCCACCCCGATGTTGGACGCGCCGCGGCCGAGGAAGCCATCCATCAAATTGAAGATTCCCTTTCCGGGTGCCACATGGTTTTTATCACCGCAGGCATGGGCGGGGGAACCGGTACCGGGGCCGCACCTGTCATTGCCAAGGCCGCCAAGGCCAAGGGTATTTTGACCGTTGCAGTCGTCACCAAGCCTTTTTCCTTTGAGGGGAATCGACGCATGAAACTGGCCGAGGATGGGATTTACGAACTCCAACCCTTTGTGGATACTTTAATCGTTATTCCAAATCAGAACCTGTTTCGGGTAGCCAATGAAAAAACCACCTTTGCTGAGGCATTCAAAATGGCTGATGATGTTTTGTGTTCGGGCGTAAGGGGCATTACAGATCTGATGATGTTACCGGGGCTGATCAACCTTGATTTTGCGGATATCAAAACCATCATGCAAAATATGGGCACAGCGATGATGGGCACTGGTGAAGCGGTTGATGAAGGACGGGCTAAAAAAGCTGCAGAAAAAGCAATTTCCAACCCGCTTCTTGATGAAATGTCCTTGGCCAGCGCCAAAGGCCTGGTCATTAATATCACCGGTGGTACCGATCTGACCCTTTTTGAGGTTGATGAAGCCGCAAACCGGATCCGCCGTGAGGTTGATGATAATGCAAACATTATTGTCGGTTCTGCCTTCCATGAGGAGCTTGATGGCATTATGCGGGTCTCTATTGTTGCTACCGGTGTGACCTACCTTCGAAAAGGCGTTGAGCGTCCGGAACCTGTGGTCAGGGAAATCCGGGAAGCCGATGCTGGCCTTCATTTTGAGGTTGAGGTTACCCCCGAAGCACAAATGGGTGCTGAAAAAACGGCGATGGAATCAAACTTCCAGGAGGCTGAAATTGATGAAACCCAACATGTTGGAATAGTTGACGATCTGGCCAATTATGGAGAGGAATTTACCCCGGAACCAAAAGTTGAAACCAGCGAACCTGTTGAAATGGTGGAAACCAAGGAGGAAAACTCCATGGAGACCGAAACCTTTGAAGAAGACCTTGGGGTGGCAATGGAAACAAAGCTTTCTGAATCCGGAATACCTTCTGAAACGCCATCAACCTCAACCCCGTCTTATGACATGAAAGAATTTCATGCTGAAAATCCTAGCCCGTTCGTTGAAGAGGAAAGAAAAAGTCTTTTCGAGGAAAGCCTTGAATTTGTAGAGGATGAAGAGGATCCCCCACTTTATGAAGAAACTATCGAAGAGCCCGAAGGGGGCAGCCTTTTTCAGAAAATGACTTCAGGTATAAAAGGTTTCTTTGGGTATGACGGTGAGGTGGCTGATGGCCGGGCTGAGCCTTCCATGGGTTCCTTTGAGGGGCCTGAGTCAGATTTTGAGGAGGAAAACATCCTTCCAGTAGAGCAAGATTTTGATGACCTGGACAGGGATGAAACTGCAATTGTAGATGAGGAAGAAAAAACTGAGGAAGATCAACTTTCAATACCCTCATTCTTAAGAAAACAGGCTTGATTGCGCCTGCTCGGGTCGCCCCTTGCGTTAGGCGGGGGCGGCCCTTTTTTATTTTGGTTTCATTTGACTTAAGGCCTGGACAAGATTGGCAAGCGCAGCTTGGACCTCCCTGTCTATTCCGCTGCCTGAAAGCGCTAATGTTGTCGCCCTTTTTTTGGAAATCTCCAGTTTTTCAATAGATGAAAAATCAAAAAAATAATCTAGGCGGGTTAGTAAAATCCTCGAAACCAAGGATAGACGCCCGGCACTTATGCGATTGAGTCCGGTTTCATATTTTTGGACTTGCTGATAGGAAAGCCCCAGTTTATCGGCAAGGTCTTGTTGGGTCAGACCCAGTTCCAACCGTCTTTGCCTGATTTTTAAACCAATATTACGCTCAAGGGTTTTAACGTTTTCAAAAACCACTGTTTTTTCTTGAACTTTTTTTTTCATTTTTCTTACCTTTTTAAACGCCCGGGTTTATAGTAAGACAAACCCCCGGTCAGGCTGGAAGCAAAACGAATACTACATAAAACGGTTGCAAAAGTCTATAAAAATACAACAAAAGATAGAGATGAAATTTAAGGAATTTTAAAAATGGAAAAAGCTAAACGAATTTCGTTTTTTTCAGGCTTTGGCGGAAAGCTACTTATTCTTGTTCTGGCTTCGGTTTTAATTACTTCCTGTTCCAAAAAACGGGACGAGGAATATGTCGCCGGCAGCGTTGGCATGCTCTACAATGAAGGCAAGAAATACCTTGATCGCAACGATTATCCCCTTGCCGCTGCTTTCTTTAACGAGGTTGAACGCCAGCACCCCTATACAGAATGGGCCCGGCGTGCCCAACTAATGGCAGCTTATTCCAATTACATGGATAATGATTACGATGAAGCGGTCCTTTCAGCAGAGCGATTTCTTGCAGTTTATCCCGGCAATTCATCGGCCCCCTATGCCTGGTATTTGATTGCCATGAGCTATTATGAGCAAATAACCGACGTTGGCCGGGAGCAAAGAATTACCGAAAATGCGATGAATGCGTTTCGTCAGATTATTGCCCGCTATCCGGGCACCCCCTATGAACGGGACGCCCAGCTAAAACTTAGCCTGACCCGGGATCACCTAGCCGGTAAGGAAATGGAAGTTGGCCGTTTTTACCAAAAAAACAGCCAATACCTGGCAGCACTTTTGCGGTTTCGCTCGGTCATAGATAATTATGAAACGACCACCCACGCTGCCGAGGCTTTGCACAGAATGGTTGAGGTTTACATGGCCCTTGGGATTATTGATGAAGCCTTAGAAGTGGCGGCGGTTCTTGGCCATAACTTCCCAAAAAGCAAATGGTACAAATATTCCTATGGGCTTTTAACTGATGAAGACCTGACTGAGGGTCAACGTAAAAAGAAAAAATTCCTCGGTATTTTTGGGGGAAGTGGGGATTAGGGCCTGGACTCATTAATATGATCCTTTCAGCGGGAGCGAATTTTGGCAAGGAACAGAAGGCAAGTCGAAGAAATATCGGATATATTTCAAGATTTGTCGACGCCTTCCCCGGCAAAATGCGCCCCGTCCAAAGGATGCGGAAAGGAAAACCAAGTGCGGTGTCAATCTAGCTTGAAAAGGGTGCCACCCTTGTCCGCGCCGATTTCCTTGCACTGGGTATTCATTTCCAAACTGAAGGTGACCAAATTAATGAGTCCAGACCCTAAGGCCCGGCGTAAATGCTGACTTCTCTAACGATCCGGGATTTCGTACTTATAAAAAACCTGACCGTTTCCTTTGCTTCGGGCCTGGCCATTATGACTGGGGAAACCGGGGGCGGAAAATCCATCCTTTTGGATGCCCTGAATTTGGCCCTTGGCGGCAGGGGGGACAGTTCTATCATTTCCAACCCGGCAAAGCAGGCCTCAATCAGTGCTGAATTTTCACTAAGTCCAAATCACAAATCATTTAAACTTGCCGCCCACCAGGGGCTTTCTTTAAATCCCAGCCAGGGTCAAATAATTTTAAGGCGAATTATAACCAAGGAAGGACGCAGCCGTGCCTTTGTGAATGATGAACCGGTAACGGTTGGGTTTCTTAAAAACTTGGGCGATACCCTGATCGAAATTCACGGCCAGCACGATGACCGGGGGCTTTTAAATCCAAAAGGCCATCGGGGGCTTTTGGATGCTTTTGGCGGGCATGAAGGTCTATTATCTGAAATGGCTGGGGTTTACGGGGAACTTTCATCGGCTCAAAAAGCATTGGAAAAATTAAAAATAGAACAGCAAGCCCGCCACGTTGAAGAGGAATATGATCGCCATTGCCTGGCCGAACTAAACACTTTGAACCCAATAAAGGGCGAGGAAGAAACCCTTTCCACCCGCAGAAAATTAATGATTGAGGGTGAAAAATCAGCGGAACAGGTGGCTAAGGTTTTAACCCTTCTGCAGGCCGGTGATGGCGTGGAAATGACAATCCGAAGCGCCCTTCGTAGACTGGAGCGCTTGCCGGACGAACTCAAAACCCCACTTGCCTCTGCTATCGAAGCCCTTGCCCGGGGGGCCAATGAAACCGAAGAGGGCTTAGCTCATTTGCACCGGGTTTCTGAAACCCTTGTTTATGACCAGGATAAATTGGATCAAACCGAAGAACGTTTATTTGAACTTCGCGCCCAGGCCAGGAAGCATAAATGCCAAGTAAATCAGTTGCCTGAAATCCTGGCCGACCTTAAA
>JAZFRG010000344.1:0-5983 GCA_036445535.1 Sphingomonadales bacterium | reverse complement strand
CGGAACTTTAAAGGTTGCCCGGATTGGACAAGCCAATGATTTGACTTATCCGGTGGATGAATTGTGGGATGATGCGCGTATTCTGGAGTACATCCGGTCCGGCAAGCATGCCGCCGCAAAAGCCCTGAAAAAAGCTTCAAGGCCGATGATTGTTGTCGGCCAGGGTGCTTTAATACGCAGTGACGGGGCTGCTATTCTTCATGCCGCGCGGGCAATTGCCGAGAAATTCAAAATGATCCGCACCGATTGGAACGGCTTTAACGTCCTGCACACCGCCGCTAGCAGGGCCGGGGGCCTGGCGCTGAGATTGACCACAAAATCCGGCATGGATGGCTTTAATCGCGATGCAAGGGGCGGAAAACTTAAGGCGCTTTTCATTCACGGCGCTGATGAAATTGATTTTGACGGACTTAAAAAGACTTTCAAAATTTATCTCGGCTCCCACGGCGATGCCGGGGCGCATGCCTCGGATGTGATTTTACCGGGGGCAGCTTATTCAGAGAAAAATGGCACTTATATAAACACTGAAGGTCGCATTCAGAGGGGGTTTCGGGCGGTTTTCCCGCCGGGGGATGCCAGAGAGGATTGGACCATCTTGCGTGCCTTATCAGACATTTTAGGGCACAAACTACCCTACGACGATTTAGCAGCGCTTCGGGCGGCTTTGGCGGTCGATCTTCCTGAAATAGCAGCCGGGGATGAGTTTTTAAACGCACCCTGGGGCAAGTTTGGCAAAAAGGGAAAAATCCAGGCAGCCAAATTAACACCCGCCTTGGGCAATTTCTATTTCACCAACCCGATCGCCCGGGCCTCAAACATTCTGCTTGAATGCTCAGACGCCCGTGGTTTTACCAAACCAGAGGGGAAGACCGGCACCCATGGTTAATTGGTTCATAGAGCTCTGGGACGGGTTTCCTTTTTACTTGCAGTATCTTCTGCAAACCACTGGTTTTATTATGCTTTTGGTTCTTCCGCTTTTGATAGCCATAGCCTTTATTGTTTACGGCGAGCGAAAAATCTGGGCGGCTATGCAGATGCGCAGGGGGCCTAATGTTGTCGGTCCCTTTGGGCTTTTGCAATCCTTTGCTGACGGCTTAAAGCTGGTTTTGAAAGAAACCATTATTCCCGCGACTGCCAACAAGGGGGTTTTCCTCATGGCCCCGGTGATAATGTTTACCCTGGCTTTAATCTCCTGGGCGGTTATCCCCTGGGGTGAGGGGATCGTGATTACTGACCTGAATGTTGGTATTCTCTATGTTCTGGGTATTTCATCCTTGGGGGTCTACGGCATTTTAATGTCGGGCTGGGCCTCAAACTCCCGCTACGCCTTCCTGGGTGCGCTTAGATCGGCTGCGCAAATGGTTTCCTACGAGGTCTCAATCGGGTTTGTGCTTGTTACCGTCCTGGTGTGGGCTGGCAGTTTAAACCTCTCTGTCATCGTCATGGAACAAGCCGGGGGCTTCTGGAACTGGTATGTTTGGCCGTTTTTCCCGATGTTCGTGATCTTTTTCATCAGTGCGCTGGCGGAAACCAACCGGCCACCTTTTGACTTACCCGAGGCTGAGGCTGAGCTGGTGGCGGGCTACCAGGTGGAATATTCCTCAATGGCTTTTGGCCTGTTTTGGCTCGGCGAATACGGCAATATCCTCCTTATGTGTGCCTTGACCTCGGTGATTTTCTTTGGCGGCTGGCAAGCCCCGTTTCCCGCGCTGGACTTTATTCCAGGGCCGATTTGGATGGTTTTAAAAATTCTATTTTTCTTCTTTATCTTTGCCTGGGTCAAAGCAACCGTGCCGCGCTACCGTTACGACCAATTAATGCGGCTTGGCTGGAAAGTGTTTTTGCCGATCTCATTGGCGGCGGTGATTTTTTATTCAGGCATAGCCCTGTTGGTGGGGAGGGTGTAGGCGATGCGTAGCTTAAAACAGGGCATTAGAACGATCCTTCTTTGGGAATTTGTCAGGGCGATGTTCCTGACCTTGAAATATTTTTTCCGCGCCAAATCTACGATCAATTATCCGTTTGAAAAGGGGCCGCTTAGCCCGCGTTTTCGGGGTGAACATGCTCTTAGGCGGTATCCCAACGGGGAGGAGCGTTGCATTGCCTGCAAACTGTGTGAAGCGGTTTGCCCGGCACTGGCGATCACGATTGAGGCTGAGGAACGCGAAGATGGCTCGCGCCGCACCACCCGTTATGACATCGATATGGTCAAATGTATTTACTGCGGGCTTTGTGAAGAAGCCTGCCCGGTTGATGCCATTGTTGAAGGACCTAATTTTGAATTCTCGACCGAAACCAGAGAAGAGCTTTTGTACGACAAAGAAAAACTTTTGGAAAATGGCGATCGCTGGGAGCGCGAAATTGCCGCTAATTTAGAGGCCGATGCGCCCTACAGGTAAATGATGACAATTACACCGGAAATTATAGAAGCTGCACTGTTTTACCTTTTCGGGGGTTTAACAATTTTGTCTGCAATGGCAGTAATTTCTGCAAAAAACCCTGTGCATTCGGTGCTTTACCTGATTTTGGCCTTTTTCAATACTGCGGCCCTGTTCCTGATGTTGGGGGCGGAATTTTTAGCGATGCTTTTAATCATCGTTTATGTCGGCGCGGTGATGGTTTTGTTCCTGTTCGTTGTCATGATGCTGAACATCAATTTTACCGAGCTTCGCAAGGGTTTTCATAAATATTCCCTTATCGGGTTTTTGGTAGGCTTTGCCCTTTTAATAGAGCTGGCCATGATTTTCGGGGTCAGTATGTACGCGCCAGACAGCTTTGGTCGTGCCGTCCAGAACCCGACCCCGACCGATCTCACCAATACCGAGGCCCTGGGCCAGCTGCTTTATACCGACTACATTTATATTTTCCAGGCCGCCGGAATGATCCTCTTAGTGGCGATGATCGGCGCCATCGTGCTGACCCATCGAAAAAGAGAAGGCGTTAAAAAACAAAACATCAGGAAGCAGGTTTCGCGGACCGCCAAGGATGCCATTGAAGTGAAAAAGGTCAACATCGGGGAGGGCATCAAATGATTGGCCTGGAGCATTATCTGGTCCTCGCGGCAGGGCTTTTCACAATCGGGATTTTTGGGATTTTCTTGAACCGCAAAAACGTCATTGTTATATTGATGTCGATTGAGCTGATCCTGCTTTCAGTCAACATCAACCTGGTGGCATTCTCTAGTTATCTTAACGATATGGTCGGGCAAATTTTTGCCATGTTCGTTTTAACCGTGGCTGCCGCCGAGGCCGCCATCGGGCTGGCCATTCTGGTGGTTTATTTCCGCAGACGCGGGTCCATCGAAGTCGAAGACATCAACAGGCTTAAGGGGTAAAGACGTAATGTATCATTTAATCGTCTTTGGGCCCCTTGTGGGCTTTTTACTGGCCGGGCTTTTTGGCAAGCAATTGGGGGATCGCGGTTCGCAAATCGTCACCTCAGGCCTTTTGGTCATCTCGGCCATTGCCTCGATGTTTGCTTTTTATGATGTTGTCGTAAACGGCAACGTCCAAACCATAACGGTTATGGAATGGGTGCGTTCGGGCTCGCTTGATTTCAACTGGGCGTTCAAAATCGACACCTTGACGGCTGTAATGCTGGTCGTGGTCAATTTTGTTTCGGCGCTGATCCATATCTATTCCGTGGGGTATATGAGCCACGATCCGCATAATCCCAGGTTTTTTGCCTACTTGTCGCTGTTTACATTTTCCATGCTGATGCTGGTCACCGCCGATAACCTGGTGCAGATGTTCTTCGGCTGGGAAGGGGTGGGGCTGACGTCTTACCTGTTGATTGGTTTTTGGTATGAACGGCCTGCCGCCAACGCCGCCGCGATCAAGGCTTTTATCGTCAATCGGATCGGTGATTTTGGGTTTGCCCTTGGGATCTTTGCCATTTTCATGGTGTTTGGAACGGTCTATTTTGATGCCATTTTTGCCGCGGTTCCTGACTACGTTGGACAAACCTTTAATTTCCTGGGCTGGCAGGTCGATATTATCACCACCATTGCCATCCTTTTGTTTATTGGCGCGATGGGCAAATCGGCCCAGCTGGGACTTCATACCTGGTTGCCCGATGCCATGGAGGGGCCGACCCCGGTGTCTGCGCTGATCCACGCCGCGACCATGGTCACCGCTGGGGTGTTCCTGGTGGCCCGGATGTCACCGTTGTTTGAATTTTCACCGGTAGCATTAATGGTGGTCGCCATCGTTGGTGCGGCCACGGCATTTTTTGCCGCCACCATTGGTCTCGTGCAAAACGATATCAAAAGGGTGATTGCCTATTCGACAATGTCACAACTGGGCTACATGTTTTTTGCGCTGGGGCTGTCGGCCTACGGCGCGGCGATTTTTCACCTCTTTACCCACGCCTTTTTTAAAGCGCTTTTGTTCCTGGGTTCAGGGTCGGTCATCCACGCGATGTCCGATGAACAGGATATGCGGAAAATGGGGGGGTTAAGAAAAATGATCCCGCTTACCTGGGGGTTGATGATTATTGGCACCCTGGCGTTGACCGGGTTCCCACTTACGGCGGGCTATTTCTCGAAAGATATGATTTTGGAAGTGGCTTTTGTGTCGGACAGCCCGACGGCAAACTTTGCCTGGTGGGCGGGGATTTTGGCGGCCCTTATGACCGCGTTTTATTCCTGGCGGTTAATTTTTATGACCTTCCATGGCAAACCGCGAGCGTCAAAAGAGGTAATGGATAACGTCCATGAATCCCCCATGGTGATGATTTTGCCATTGGTTGTTTTAGGGCTGGGGGCACTTTTTGCAGGCCTCTTGTTCTCAAATATGTTTACCGGAGATGGCTATAACGGATTTTGGAATGGGGCATTGTTCCTCATCGGTGAAAATGTCATGGAGGAAGCCCACCATTTATCTTGGGGAAATATTGCTGGTAAATGGCTGCCAACCATCATGATGGTGGGGGGCCTTAGTTTGGCGTACCTGTTTTATATCAAGCGCACCGACTTGCCGGCCAAGGCGGCCTCGGCTTTCAAGCCCCTTTACCTGTTCTTTTACAACAAATGGTATTTTGATGAACTTTATGACTTTTTGTTCGTCAAGCCCGCTTTCAAAATTGGGCGCTTCTTTTGGAAGTTTGGCGATGGCCGGATTATCGATGGTTTGGGACCGGACGGGGTTTCCTCCACGGTTCAAAAAGTTGCCGGTCGGGTCCGGAAAATCCAAACCGGTTATATTTACCATTATGCTTTTGCCATGCTGATCGGGGTCGCGGCCCTGGTGACTTATTTTATGTTTTTCAGGGGAGTTCTGTAAATGATGACTGATTTCCCCATCCTGTCGGCTTTATTACTGCTTCCGCTATTGGGCGCGCTAATTATTTTGCCGATCAGGGGCGAAACCGAAACGACCCTCAGAAATATCCGTCAGGTCACCTTATTAACCACCCTTGGGGTTTTTATTCTGTCCATCGTAATGTGGGCCAATTTTGATGCCAGCACTGCCGATTTTCAGTTTATTGAGATGGTTCCCTGGTTTGGGAAAAACACCGGATATCATTTGGGCGTGGATGGTATTTCCATTCTGTTTATTGTCCTGACGGCTTTTTTGATGCCGTTTTGTATCCTCGCCAGTTGGAAGTCGATTGGCAGCCGGGTCAAGGAATACATGATTGCTTTTCTGATTTTGGAAACCTTGATGATTGGTGTTTTCTCAGCGCTAGATTTGGTGCTGTTTTACATTTTCTTCGAAGGTGGGTTAATCCCGATGTTCCTGATTATTGGGGTTTGGGGAGGCAAGAACCGGGTTTATGCCAGCTTTAAGTTTTTCCTCTACACCCTTTTAGGGTCGGTCCTTATGCTTCTTGCGATGCTTTATATGTACCTTCAAGCGGGCACCACTGACATCCCGACGCTGATGAATTTTGCTTTTGATCCCGAGGTTCAAACCTGGTTATGGCTGGCTTTCTTTGCCTCCTTTGCGGTCAAGTTGCCGATGTGGCCGGTGCATACCTGGCT
>JAZFRG010000343.1:0-2263 GCA_036445535.1 Sphingomonadales bacterium | reverse complement strand
TTTGTTGTTCACGAACTGTCGCTTTTCAATATCGAATTTAATGGTGAGCCTGAAATGCTGCGCGGCAAAGCTTTAAGCCGGCTGCACAAGGGATTACAAAAAACCTGGGATGATGCCAGAAAAACCGCTGATGACATGGGTCTTAAAATTCTGATGATCGGGATTTTACCGACCTTGAAAAACCGGGACCTGTGCCCGGAAAACATGTCGTTTGCAAAACGTTTCAAGGCCATCAACAAACAGATCCTGTCCCTCAGGAAGGGCAAGCCGATCGAATTTAATCTTAAATTAAACGACGGCATCCATACCGTGCATACCGATGTCATGCTGGAGGCGGCGGCCACTTCGTTCCAGATTCACCTTAAGGTCAAACCACATAACGGTATCCGCTATTACAATGCTTCAAAAATGGCTTCCGCTGCTTTGGTCGGGGTTGCCGCCAACTCGCCGTATCTTTTTGGCAGGAATCTCTGGGCAGAAACCCGAATTCCTCTTTTCGAGCGAGCGGTTTCGGTCGGCAAGTGGGATTATTGCGAACGGGTGACCTTTGGGGTGCGGTATATCGAAAATTCTCTGTTTGGGGTATTCCAGGCCAATCGCCAGCGTTATCCGGTTTTGCTGCCGCGCCTGTTTGACGACCCGCCGCAAAAAATGCGCCACACCAAACTGCACAATGGCACTATCTGGCGCTGGACCCGGCCAATCCTAGGTGAAGAGGCGGATGACACCCCGCATCTCCGCATCGAACAAAGGGTTATTCCCGCCGGGCCGACGATTATTGACCAGATCGCCACCACTGCCTTTTTCTTCGGGATGGTGGAAATGCTGGTGCAGGAAATGCCCGACCTGGTCTGGGATATTCCGTTTTATGAGGCGCGCGACAATTTTTACCAGGCGGCACGCCACGGCCTTGATGGCGAAATGGTCTGGAAGGAAGGCCATTATGTACTCAAGGATTTAATTTTAGAGGTTTTGCTGCCGATGGCTAAAAAAGGCCTGCGCAAGCTGGGTATCGATAAAGCCGATTGTGAAAATTATTTGGATATCATTGAAGCCCGGACGCGGAGCGGCCAAAATGGCGCCACCTGGCAGCGCGCCTATATGAAAAAGTGCGGAAATGATCTGGAGGCGCTGTGCGCCGCCTATTATGAAAACCAGGAAAAGGGCGATCCCGTCCATACCTGGCCGATTTAAATGCTGACAAAACTGGATACACTTCCGGCCGGATTTTTTGAGGCCAGCCCGACAACCCTGCATGAAATCCTGCCGGGGCCAACCCTGATCACGCTGAAAGGGAAACGCCCGCAGCCGCTTTTCGTCTCGGTGCTGTTGCACGGCAATGAAACCGTGGGGTTTGAAGCCATCCAACGGGTGTTGGCCAAAACCACCTACGGTGGCGGAAAAGCTTCGCTGTCGCGATCTATATCATTATTCATCGGCAACTCTCAGGCGGCGGCCAAGGGCCTCAGGCAACTGCCGGGACAACCCGATTTCAACCGTATCTGGCCCGGTGGCGTGGAAACGGCAACTCCCGAGCAAAAAGCTTGCACCGAGGTTTTCAAGATCATGGAACAAAGGCGCCCGTTTGCCAGTGTTGATGTTCATAACACCTCGGGCATGAACCCACATTATGCCGCGGTTAACAAGCTTGATGCCGCGGCGTTGCACCTGGCTTCTTTTTTCAGCCGGACGGTGGTTTATTTCCGCCTGCCCAAGGGCGCCCAGTCGCTGGCGTTTTCTGAAATTTGTCCTTCGGTGACGGTGGAATGCGGAAAGGCCGGGGACAAAAGCGGGGTCGACCATGCCGAGGAATTTTTGTCCGCCTGCCTGCATTTGTCAAAGCTGCCACACCACGATGTTGCCCGCCGTGATATCAACCTGTTCCATACCGTAGGGCGGGTCACGGTGGATAAAGCGACAACCTTCGGGTTTGGCAGCGAAAAGGTTGACCTTCGGTTTGTCGACCACCTGGACCAGTATAATTTCACCGAACTGCCCACGGGAACAATCCTTGGCCGGGTCAACGGCAATGGCAAACCCCCGATTGCGGTCTGCGATGAAAGTGGCCATGATGTCACCGATGATTATTTCCTGGTCGAAGAAGGTCTGCTCAAGACCCGCACCGGTGTCATGCCCTCGATGCTGACCAAGGATATGACCATTATCCGCGAAGATTGCCTGTGTTATGTGATGGAACGCTTTCCGTTTGGAATAGGGGGGGTATAGCCATTGGAAAGTTCGGACCGCAGAAATTTTTTTTATG
>JAZFRG010000342.1:0-3764 GCA_036445535.1 Sphingomonadales bacterium | reverse complement strand
ATCAACTATCCACGAAACCTGTGGATAACTTTGTGAGTAAATTGCCAGCATCAAAGCAAAACCCGCAAAAAGTATAGTGTGTTTGGGCTTTGCCTAAAAAATAGGCAAAACAATTAAGTGCTTGTTTTCTTTGGATAAAGGTAAAGTCAACAGATAAGAAAATTTAAATTTTGGTTAAAGAGAAGGACAGGGTTAAGTGAAAATTTCTGGTTTTTGCCATTGTGAACAAATTTTTTACGAGGGGGTCAAAAAAGCTTAAAAAATTTAAGGGGTTAGGAACCTTTTCAGGCCTTATGTCGCTCAATTTCCACGCCCACACTTGTCGCTTCCGGGGCGGCTTCCAGCTTTTCCACCCGGACCCGGGCGGCAAACACCCGGGGGTCTTGCAGGACCAGATCAGCTATGCGTTCGGCCAGGGTTTCAACCAGCATAATGTGTCCGCCAGCCAAAATGGACTTAATGCCGGTTATTACCTGATCATAGCAAACGACATTCTTAAGGTTATCGTCATGGCCATCGCCAGCCTCATCAACGGACAGGTCAACATTGACTTGAATCTTCTGTAGTTTTTTGGTCTCGAAGTCATAGGCCCCTATTGAAGCTGGCAATACCAGATCACGAATGAAAACGTGGCGGATATTTCGCGCAGCATCGGCAATTCTTAAGGGGTGCAAGTTATTTTTCTTTATTGGTTTCTGGGGTGCCATAATTAATCTTCTAATTTAGGTGCTGCCCGCCATCAAGGGCTATCATCTGCCCGGTCATGGAAGGTGTTGATAAAATAAAAGTCACGGTTTTAGAAAATTCTCCTAAATCAGACCCTTTGCCCAGCGGGACACCCTTGGCTTCATTGGTAAAGTCTTCCTCGCTTTGAAATTCGTTTTTGAACGTTGGCCCGGGGCCGATGGCGTTGACGCGAATTTTTGGAGCCAGTTCCAGTGCCAGAATTTTAGTCAGGGCGTAAAGAGCATGCTTTGAAACGGAATAGGTTAAAAAATCACCCGAAACACCCAAAACCCGTTGGTCGATAATATTAATAATATTCCCCTGAATATTTTCAGGTAACTGTTTGGTAAATTGTTGGCAAAGCACGATCGGTGCTTCAAGATTAGTGGCCATATTTATGGAATAGGTTTTGCTGGTAAAGGTTGCAAGATCATCGCGGACAAATGCCCCGGCATTGTTAATTAGAATTTCAATTGGTTGCCCAAGGGCCTTTGCGGCGCTGTTTAGAAGTCCGGATGTTTCAGCGCTGTTTGCCAAATCAGCTTTAACTGAAACCGCGTTTCCCCCGGCGGCATTAATTTCCTCCACAGTTGCCTGGGCTTCTTTTGTGGAGGCGCGGAAGTGGACCACAATAGGGTGGCCGGCTTTGCCCAGGTCAAGCGCCAAAGACCGGCCAATCCTTTTAGCGGCCCCAGTGATCAGAATAGAAGGCTTGGTCATGGCATAACGCCCATGTTGGTAGGGGGAAGGTATTCAATCCCGGACGCGCCGCTGGCCAGGAGGATTACGTAAAAGACATAAGCCGCGCAAAACATTAACCCGCTGAAGCGCCCAACATTTTTCCCAAAAAAAGCAAAGGGTAGGAAAGTCAACGCGGCAAGCAGCATAATCCACAGGTCAAAATCAAGAAAACCCTGGGGAACAGGAATGTCGCCAAATAAAGAAGAAATTCCGATGATCGCTAAAAGATTAAAAATATTGCTGCCTAAAATATTGCCGATCGCAACATCGCAGTGACGCCTCATGGAAGCAGCTATTGCTGTAACCAGTTCAGGGATTGAAGTCCCAAGAGCAACTAGCGTTAAACCAATTACAGCTTCTGGAACCCCAAGCATAAAGGCAAGGTCAACCGCGCCCAGGACAAAAAAGTGCGCCCCGATGCTAAGGCCAACAATGCCGGCTAAAAGTAAAATGGCACATAAACGAAACGGGTCCGGCCGCACAGGAAGACCTTCAATTTCATCCAAAATCTCTTCGTAGGTTCCATTTTTTGATTTTCCGGTGGTTGAAAAGTAAAGGAATAACCCAAGGGTTCCCAACAAAATAAATGCGGTCCAAAGATTAAACTCACGGGTAAAAGCCAGACCAATAAAAAGAACCGTCACGCCCAACATGGTAAACATATTGCGGCGGCATTTTTCGGCATTGCAAATCATTGGGGCAATCAGGGCGGGTAGCCCCACCACAAGCCAGATATTGGCAATATTTGAGCCCACCACATTACCCAAAGCCAGGGTGGGAACCCCGGTTAGAACCGCATCAATGCCAACAACAAGCTCCGGAGCTGAAGTGCCAAAGGCTACCACGGTCAAGCCAACAATCATGGGCGGAATATCAAAACGGCGTGACAGGGAAACCGCACCACGGACCAAAGCGTCCCCGGCATATATTAACAGGACCAACCCACCAAGAAGCTGAAAAAAAGCAATCAAAGGTTATGTTTCCATTTCAATTAAAGTGCCCTGGTTTCCCCCCAATGACACTGTAACGTTATATAGGGTATAAATTTCAGGTTTCAAACGTTTCAAAAACACAAAAATTTTACTCGACCTTATTGGCCAGTGTATCGTGGTGGTAGGCCAAAAATTCTCTTAAGTTAAAGCCAATGTGGTTGCTACTTTTAAAACCATTTTCCACAGCCGCTTTCAGGGATTGTTCAGGGGTCGCTGTTGAGGGCTTGGCAAAGTCCTGGAGGTTTTTATAAAAACCAATCGTGAAGACATCAATGTCGGAACCCTGATCGCCAACAAAAATCATATTGGTTTTTCGACCGATGGCTTGAAGATAAGCATTTTCTCTGACTCTTTGGTCCAAGAGTTCGTAGTGCATGCCGGCAATGGCAGCAAATAATTCCAGGTGAAAGTATCCGTTATCTGAAAATTCCTGGTTCACCAACTTAACATCAGGGCCATAGGACATTAGGTGTTCCTCAAAAACGACCATTTCATTAATTCTGGAATCGTGGTCCAGAATTTTTCCGGCCTTTTGGGCTCGAAGGGAAATCAGGTCCGCAGAATAATAAGCCTGGTAGCTGGTTACCGGTTGCAAAAGAAAAAGGTCCCAGTGGTCGCCTTGGGAATGGCGCATAATCATGGGTTGGGCTTGACCTATGCTGGCATAATAACCGGCTTCTTTTTCGCTCCTATAGAAATTGATCAAGGCCTCAAGTTCTCCCGGCGCAGCCCTAACCATGGTCACCTTATAAAGGGTGCCCAAATCGGGGCCTTCATAGGCGTTTACAGATGGAATAAGGAGAATTGAAAAAAGAAAAGCCAGAAAAGAAAATTTTTGTTTCATGATACACCCAGGATTTTAAATTTTTCTGAGATTGGCCCAGATTTTTGGCAAAGGCAAGATGAGAAAAAAATTGCGGAAAACTTTGGGGCGTCCTAAACCTAACAGGGCGGCAAATTAGGGGAAAAATTTGGTAAATCCTTGGAAAATTTCAAAATGGCAACCGGTGACATGTCTGGTGAGCGACCGTGTCTGGACGCCAAAAACTTTTTCAAATGAGGTTGGTCAACGGGTCGCCTTTTTAAAAAGCCGGGGCATTAATCAGGGTGATGTGGTTTTTATTGCCCATAACAATTCCCTGGAGTTCCTGGCTGATCTTTTTGCGCTTTGGGCGCTGGGCCTGCAAGCTGCTTGCTTAAGCCCCTCTCTAACTCTGGCAGAATTGGAAAACCTGGCATCCTTTTCAAAACCTAAAGCCGTTTTGGCGGGCGAGGGGCAAAATTTGCCAAAAGACAGTTTTCAGG
>JAZFRG010000341.1:0-10849 GCA_036445535.1 Sphingomonadales bacterium | reverse complement strand
TCGTGAACTTTTGGGCGACCTGGTGTGAGCCCTGCAAGGAGGAAATGCCAACCCTGCAAAACCTTGAGGCCAAATTAGGGGGTGATAATTTCCAGGTGGTCACGATTTCGGTGGATTGGCAGGGTTTTGAAATCATGGATCCTTTTTTTGAGGAATTCAAGGTCCAGAACCTAATCCCCTATTGGGATAATTCTGGCCGGTTACCCAATGAGTTGGAAGTTATTGGTCTTCCACTGACTATTTTATTGGATGCGGATGGGAACTGGATGGGCCGGATGGATGGGCCCCTGGTTTGGGACAGCATAGATGCCCTGAATTTGTTCAAGGCTGCCAGTCAAAAAAATTAGCGGGTAGGAACCGGGGTATCACCGGAATAATCGTAAAACCCTTTACCGGTTTTACGACCCAGCCACCCAGCCTCAACATATTTTACAAGAAGCGGGCAGGGGCGGTATTTGCTGTCAGAAAACCCATCATAAAGCACCTGCATAATCGCCAGACAGGTATCCAGGCCAATGAAATCAGCCAAAGTTAACGGGCCCATTGGCTGGTTGGTGCCAAGTTTCATCGTAGTATCAATAGCCTCTATTGAAGCGACCCCTTCATAAAGGGCAAAAACCGCCTCATTTATCATTGGCATCAAAACCCGGTTGGCAATAAAGCCCGGAAAATCATTGGCCACGGTTGGAACCTTGCCCATTTTTTCAGCTACCGCTTTCACGGCCTCGAAAGTTTCCTTATCGGTGGCAATGCCGGGGATTAGTTCAACAAGTTTCATCAAAGGGACCGGGTTCATAAAATGCATGCCCATAAACTTTTCAGGGCGGTCCGTTGCAGCGCCAAGTTTGGTAATGGAAATCGAGGAGGTGTTGGTTGCCACGATGGTTTCTTTTTTAAGCCCTGTGCAAACACCGGCCAGAATTTTAGTTTTCAGCTCTAGATTTTCAGTGGCGGCCTCAATAACAAGATCACAACCAGAAAAATCATTATTATCCGTTGTAGTTTTGATGCGCTTTAGGGCGGCATCCTTTTCATCCTCAGAAATAACTTCCTTGGTGACCTGCCGGGCCATATTTTTGGTAATTGTGGCCAAACCCTTTTCCGTAAGTTCGGCTGAGATATCCAAAAGCACTACTTCAAAGCCCGCAAGCGCTGCAACATGGGCAATGCCGCCGCCCATTTGGCCAGCCCCAATGATCCCTATTGATTTTATATTAGTCATCTAAAGCGCCTTTTCTAATTGGGGCAGAACATCAAACAAGTCGGCAACTAGGCCGTAATCTGCGACCTGAAAAATTGGTGCGTCTTCGTCTTTATTGATAGCAACAATGATTTTACTGTCCTTCATGCCGGCAAGATGCTGGATAGCGCCGGAAATGCCGACCGCTATATAAAGCTCAGGGGCGACAATTTTCCCGGTTTGACCGACCTGAAAATCGTTCGGCACATAACCGGCGTCAACCGCGGCGCGGCTGGCACCAACCGCGGCGTTCAGCTTATCCGCTACGGCTTCGATAAGCTTGAAATTATCACCACTGCCCATGCCGCGCCCTCCCGAGACGACAATCTTGGCCGCGGTTAATTCGGGCCGGTCAGTTTTTGAAAGATCAGCCTTAACAAATTTTGATAGGTCCTGAGGGCACCCGGCTTTGATGTCTTCAACGCCAGCAGACCCCCCTTTCGTTGCTGCCGCATCAAAGGCGGTGGAGCGAACGGTAATAATTTTTTTGGCATCAGAGGTTTTAACAGTTTCAATGGCATTGCCGGCATAGATGGGACGCTTAAAGGTATCGGCGCTCTCGACGGACACAATTTCCGATATCTGCATTACATCCAGCCCAGCGGCAACGCGGGGCATTATATTTTTGCCAGTGGTTGTGGCCGGTGCAAGAAGGGCATCGTAGCCATCAGCGAGGCCAAGAAGTAAGGGGGCAATCGCTTCAGCTAAAGGGTGCGCATAGGCAGCATCCTCAGCGTGCAGAACCTTGTTAACTCCGGCCACTTTTGAAGCCATGTCTGCAACGGCCCCTGATCCTTTTCCAGCAACCAGAACATGGATATCCTTATCCAGTTTAAGGGCTGCAGTAATGGTATGAAGGGTGCTTTCTTTTAAGACCTTATTATCGTGCTCAGCTAAAACAAGAACGCTAATTAGATCACTCCTTCTTCTTTTAGTTTGGCAACAAGTTCATCAACGCTAGTAACCTTAATACCGGCATCCCGCTTGGTCGGCTCTTCCACTTTCAGGGTTTGCAATCTGGGTGCGATATCAACGCCAAGATCGGCAGGGCTTTTTTCGTCGAGAGGTTTTCTTTTGGCCTGCATAATATTTGGAAGCGAAGCATAACGCGGCTCATTAAGCCGAAGGTCTGTGGTGACAATCGCCGGGGTTTTAATTTCAATGGTTTCCAGGCCGCCGTCGATTTCCCGGGTAACTGTAACCTTGCCACTTCCAAGGTCAACATCGGAAGCAAACGTGCCCTGCGACCAGCCCAAAAGTGCAGCCAGCATTTGACCGGTCTGGTTGGCATCGTCGTCAATGGCCTGCTTGCCCATAATCACCAGATCAGGTTTTTCTTCCTCAACCAGCTTTTGCAAAATCTTGGCGACCGCCAAGGGTTCAATTTTTTCGTCAGTTTTAATCAAAATTCCGCGATCGCCGCCCATGGCGAGACCAGTCCGGATGGTTTCCTGGGCTTGCGCGGGGCCGATTGAAATAACAACAATTTCATCCGCTTTTCCTTTTTCCTTTAGGCGAACGGCTTCCTCGACAGCTATTTCGTCAAACGGGTTCATGGACATTTTGACGTTGGAAAGTTCCACGCCGGAATTATCAGATTTCACGCGGATTTTAACGTTAAAATCTACGACCCTTTTTACGGGTACAAGAATTTTCATAGAACTCTCCTGTGGTCAATGACCCCTCAAAATTTCCGGTGAGAGATAGCCGATGTCCGGCCCCAAGTCAATGTCCCGGGGAATAGGTTTTCCTTAGCCTTTTTGGCCTTTCCCAGGCACCCATAACACGTCTTCTTTGCCATTTTCATTTAGGTGACGGCCAAGAACAAAAAGATAATCAGAAAGCCTGTTCAGGTATTTCAGGGCCTCAGGGTTTATGGCTTCTTTTTTCCCAAGGGTGACGGCGTGGCGTTCGGCCCGCCGCGATATGGTTCTTGCCAAATGTAAGGCGGCGGCTGCCTCAGTGCCGCCCGGCAAAATAAAACTTGAGAGGGGCGAAATATTTTCATTCAAGGAATCCATCTGCTGTTCCAGCCAAAGCACTTGAGCAGGGACAATCCTAAGCACGTTTTCTTCGTCTTCTTTTAGGGGTGTCGACAAATCAGCGCCCAGATCAAACAGGTCATTTTGGACGCGGGAAATAGCTTCAAGAACTGTCTTTCCGACATGATTTCTGACCAGGCCAAGGGCAGCATTGGCTTCGTCAACAGCACCATAAGCCACAACCCTTAAGTCATCTTTGTCGACCCGGCTGCCATCCGCAAGCCCGGTTTCCCCTTGGTCACCGGTTTTTGTGTAAATTTTATTGAGTTTAACCATTAGTCTGCAACAGACATAAGGCCAAGAATGAACAAAAGAATGATTGTTCCAAACTGAGCTATAACGCGCATCCGCATCAACTTGTTGCCGTATTTTTTATTAAACTCACCGCCCCGGGCCATGCCGATGATTCCCACCAGCAAAATAACTAGCGTGGCAAAAAGTCCAATCAGGACCAGAATGAAGCCAATAGACATGCCTTGCTTATAGCCAAGTTTCTTAAAACATCAAAATGGAAGTTCTTCCAAGGAGCCACCACACCCGGCAATCAGGCGCTCAATTTCTGAAATTGTTCGGCCATCCTTTTTTAGGCTTTCCAAGGTTATGGATTTATCCCGTTTGGCAAACCGTTTTCCGTCTTCGCCTACCAACAGTGCGTGGTGGTGGTACTCCGGGGTTTGAAAACCCAAAAGTTTTTGCAGCAAACAATGGATGGGTGTGGTGTGGAACAAATCCTGCCCGCGGATAATGTGGGTAATGTTTTGCAGATGATCATCCACCACGACTGACAGGTGGTAGCTGGAAGGGGTTTCCTTTCGCCCCAAAACAACATCGCCAAGGTTTTTTGGGTCGGCCTTAATCTTGGTTCCGTTCTCCTTAAAAAACAAATTTTCTCCGACCACCTTTAAAGCTTTTTCGGTGTTGAGACGAATCGCAAAGGGTAAATTGTTTTTAATTTTTTCGGCTTTTTCTTCCTCAAGTAATTTTCTGCAAGTACCAGGATATAAGGGGCCTTCGGGCCCGTGTGGGGCGCCCGTGCTGTTTTTAATTTCTTGGCGAATTTCGGCACGGGAACAAAAGCAGGGGTAAAGGACCCCTTTATCATCCAGTTGATTTAGGGCCTCTTGATAATCATCAAAGTGATCAACTTGGCACCTTACAGGGATTTCCCAGGTTAAGCCAAGCCAGGTCAAATCTCTGTAAATTGCGTCCTCAAATTCTGGTCGGGAGCGGGTGGTATCAATATCCTCAATCCGTAGCAGGAACCTCCCGTGATTTTTTTGTGCGGTGCGGTAGGCCAAAAGCGCAGAAAAAGCATGGCCCAAATGCAAAAGGCCGGTTGGGCTGGGCGCAAAACGGGTAATAAAAGGTTTTGACATCGGTCCTAAAAAAGTTAGGGTTTTTGAGGCTTTTAAGCCTAACAGAAGCTGAGATTATAAGGAAATGAAAATGCTTAATGGACCAATTTTGATGCCATCCAGCGGCAAGGTAAAAAGCCTGGTGATTTTGTCCCATGGCTATGGGTCTAATGGCGAGGATTTAATAAATTTGGGAAAAAACTGGCAAACGCTATTACCGGATACTGTCTTTGTTTCCCCGAACGCACCTGAAAACAGCCCAAATCCCGGGGGTTACCAGTGGTTTCCTATAGATTCTTTTTCAAAAGAAGAGCGCATAGAAGGCACCTATAAGGCAGCGCCGTTCCTGGATACTTTTATCGATCACACCTTAAAGGAATATGGGGTTGCCGCCGATAAATTGGCCCTTGTAGGGTTTAGCCAGGGAACCATGATGTCGCTACATGTTGGGCTAAGGCGGCAAGCCCAAGTGGCAGGAATTTTGGGGTTTTCTGGGGCCCTGGCTTCACCCGGGACCTTGGTAGCTGAGATGGAAAGCAAACCGCCAATTTATCTTATTCACGGGGCTATGGACAACGTCATTCCCTTTCCGGCTTTGTTTGAGGCGGTTGGTGCCCTGGAGGCGGCGGGTTTGAGCGTAGAAAAACACATCAGCCAAAACACTGCTCATGGCATTGCCCAGGATGGTATGGAGAGGGGTGGGGCGTTTTTGGCACAGATTTTGGCCTAGCAGATTTTGTCTCTTGTCTTATTTTTGAAACCAAATATGCTTAAAGAGGAGGGAAATGATGATATTTTTTGTCATTTGGAATAAAGGGTCATGCTGACCCGCGTTTCAGAAGCGGCCTCGCCGGAGGCTTTCCCCGCCCTTGTGCTTAATGCCGATTTCCGACCGTTGAGTTATTTTCCGCTATCCCTATGGGGTTGGCAGACCGCTATTAAAGCGGTTTTCCTGGAGCGGGTGAATATAGTTTCCGAATATGAAAAGATTATCCATTCGCCATCAATAGAATTAAAGCTACCGTCGGTTATTTCCCTTAAAAAGTATATCAAACCAGCGCGCCACCCGGCCTTTACCAGGTTTAACCTTTTCCTGCGCGATGGCTTTCAATGCCAATACTGTGGCTCACCGGACGAACTGACCTTTGATCACTTAATCCCGCGCTCAAAAGGGGGCAAGACGACCTGGGATAATGTCACCTCCGCCTGTATGCCATGTAACCTTCGAAAAGGAGGTCGGATGCTTAAAGAAGCCCGGATGTGGCCCAGGCATATTCCTATACGCCCAAATACCTATGATTTGATTGAACAGGGCAAAAGATTTCCACCCAACTTCCTGCACGAAAGCTGGCGCGATTTTCTCTACTGGGATACTGAGCTCGAGGCTTAGGGTCCGGGCCCTAAATTCTCTTTGATAACCAGATTGCCGTCCGGCAACCGGTTTTAATGGTTTCAGATAAAAGGCGATACCCGGGAGTTTCTTCGGCACCAAATTCGATGGCAGTTTCCTTGTGCTGGACTTCATCGGCTTGGAATTTTTTGATGGTTTTATTAAGGTCCTTTTCCACGCCCCAGTGATCCAGCTTGTTAATTTGGTCCTGGTAATGTTCTTCAATCACCTCTTCAACAGCTGCGGTGCAGGCCATTGCAGCTTTTTCACCCATTAGGGCGGTGACCGCCCCCATGGCAAAACCAGCCCCATGCCAAAAAGGATTTAAGACTGTTGGCCGGACCCCTCTTTCAATAACCAGGCCATCGAAAGTTTTAAGGTGCTCATCCTCCTGGTCCTTCATTTCTTTGATTTTTGGGTAAAGCGGGTGATCTTGGCCAAGAACCGCTAATTGACCATCATATATTCTGGCCGCGCCATATTCACCGGCATGATCTACCCGGATCATCCGGGCAATTTCCGCCTCAATAGTTCTTTCACCGGGCAGCGGGAGGGCTGGAGAATTGGTTTTTTTTGCCATTGGATTAGCGGGTTCTCCGCATTGTATAGGCTCCGAATAACCCCAAAAGGAATGAAACAACAAAGTTTGCTTCAGCAAAAGTAATGCCCGTGTCAAAAATGGTCTGGGTCCGTTCGCAGGAAACCGAGAGCTCTGGCAACTGGTCTAAGGTACCCGCGACCTCTCCGCCTCCACACGAAGTAAACGCCTGCCATAGCCCCTGTTCTACGCCAATTTGATGGCCAGCAATAAAGGTACTGAGGAAAAAAAGCAGGATAATTAAAGCCAGCAACCCACGGGCGGCCCGTTTTGTGGTTAAGTCGGTCTTGTGACGCATAAGGTAAGCCAGCGCTGAGATGGGAATAATAAGCATGTAGGGATAGCGCTGAAAATAACAAAGCTCACAGGGTTCATAATCCAGAGCGTATTGGAAAAAATATACTATCCCTAGGATTACGGTCGAGGCGGCAAGAAAAAAAAGCCCCCAACGCGCAACCAGAAAATCTAAAATTGCATTCATTATTTCATCCCGAAAAAATTTTATATCCCACCACCAGGGCAACAATTATTAATACGGCAAGGGAGACGGCCAGGGCCAGCTTTTTTTCTATGAAATCCTGTATTTTTTCGCCAAATTTCCAAAGCAGGCCCGCCTCGATAAAAAATCTTAAACCCCTTGAGGCTACGGAGGCCAAAATAAAAGCTACGGGGTTTAGAGCAACAAAACCGCTGGCGATGGTAATGACCTTGTAGGGGAAAAAAGTAATACCAAAAACAAAGACAATCCAAAACCCGTACGCGACAAATTTTTCTTCGAAAAGACCAAATTCGCTTTGAAACCCATAAAAATTTACCAGTGGATCGCCAATCGTAGCCCAAAAGAAATAGCCAATTGCATAACCCAAAATTCCACCTAGAACAGAAGCGATGGTGCAAAGACCAGCGTAGTAAAAAGCTTTTTCCCTTTTTTCCAGGCACATCGGAATAAGTAAAATATCGGGCGGGAGAGGGAAAATTGAACTTTCAATAAAAGAAACTCCAAATAGCCATCTCTTGGCCTGAGGATGGGCGGCCATTGACATGGTTTATTTGTAAATATTCATGAGCAAACTAATCACATGATTAAGAGCGCCAGATTGCGACAAGCAAATTAGGAAAGCAAGGAAACAAATGTTGATATTTTAAATTTCCCAAGTATATTGCCCCTTCTTGAGTTGGTCAGCCCCCGTGGCGGAATTGGTAGACGCGCCAGACTCAAAATCTGGTGGCCTTCGGGCCGTGTCTGTTCGAGTCAGACCGGGGGCACCAACTCTCAAGAAAAAGAAAAGGCGCCCGAAAGGCGCCTTTTTTAATTTCATTTAAAAATGTTTAACCGCTAGGGGTAATCCCGGAAGCGGCTAGCCTTTTAAGGCGTTGCTTTTCCATGGTAATGTGACTTAGCCATCCCCTAACCTGTCTGGCGATCTTTTTATCCCCAGATTCTGCAACCCGGCGGGCATCCTTGAAAGCTTTTTCAGCTTTTCCAAATTCCCGGAAATTGACGTAAGCAACTCCCAAGTAAAGATAAGCTTGGTCAAGGGCTTCCTTTTTTTCAGGTTTATAGTCGGGGTCGTTTCGGTTTGCCCGGTTTGCCTGATCAATTCTTCTGTTATTTACAATGGATTTATCAATGGCGCTTTGCAGCGAGGATGCTGCATTTTTCCAATCCTCAAGGGTGTTGTAAACACTGCCAAGTTGAAGGTAAAGTTCACCATCTTCTGAAAGTTCAGCAGCCTTTGCCAGGGGGGCGGTAGATTTTGCATAATCCCTGCCCACCAGGTAGCTTTGTCCCAGAAGAGTTAAATTTTTCTCATCCTCAGGATCCACCAACGTTACTTGCTGGCCGTCCACCATAACTGGTTTCATACCATTTTCCATGACCTTGGCGGCCAAATAAGGTAACTCGTTGATGCTATAAAGTTGGGCAATTGTGACAATATTTGTTTCCTTTTCAAGGAACCCCAACCGGTAAGCAACATCCAAAACCGCTAACTGTTTTTCCAGCAGCCTAAGCTCGCTGTACATGGCTGACAATTGGACCCAGTATTGTGGCCGGGGCCATTGGACAATCACAATTTCAAGGATATCCCGAACCTTAGAATAGTCTTCTAGTTGGTAATAAAGGGCAGATTGAATTTGAAACCAGTTTTCACGAATTGTAATCAAGGGGTCAGCATTGCCCATATTAATTGTCCGCTCAACTTCAACAATCCCCAAGCGGAATTGTTGGTCTGCTTCCCGTTTGCTGCGGGCAACTTTGTCCAATTCAATTCCATATTGATAATGCACCTGGCTTTTAAAGAAAAATTGCTGGGCGCTTGGGCTTGGTTGATACAAGAACCACTCTGCCAAAACAGACAGGCTTTCCTTAAATCTATTTTCCATTGAGAGAAATTGGGCCAAGTTGAAGCGAATGGAATCTGTCGTTGCATAAGGGATGTCGGGAAATTGCAAAATTTTTCTATATTCAACGATCGCCTTTTTTAGGTTTTCTTGTTGGTAAGCAATAAATCCGCGCATTTGATAAGACATGGCGCTTTCGTAACTGGTAAGACCCTTTCGGCTTTGCCATTTATCAAGGATGGAATTGGCTGCCTGGAAATTTTCGGCCTCAATTTCAAGCCCGACTTTGTTATAAAGATCAAAGATTTCCGGAGACATTTGAGGGGTAGCTCGTTGTTTAGGTCTGGTTCTAACTTCACGGTCTTGGGCAGATGCAGACTGATCTAATACCAATATCGAAACAGTATTAACTGTGGCAATGGATACGAAAGTAAAAGCAAGGAGCGAAAGGAATGCTTTTATTGGAAATAAAGTTTTAAACATTTAAAATCTCCTCCTTATTCGTCAGCCAGATTAAAATAAATCCTGGTCTGGACACCTGGTACCTCAACGGCAACCCCGTTAATAATTCTGGGTTTATATTTGTACTTTTCGGCGGCCTTAACGGCGGCGCGCTCGAAATATCCCCTGGGTTCGGATTCTACAACGATCACATCCTTTGTAGCGCCGCTGGTGGTTACTGTATACCTAACCAGAACGGATCCCTGAATGCCCTGCTCTTGGGCGCGGCGCGGATAGATTGGGTTAACCTTTACAATGGGAAGGTATTCACCGTCCCCTGTAGAAATCCCGGACCCCGCGATGTTTTGCCTACCTGTTGGCAGATCAAAATTAAAAACCGTTTGGGTTGCAGAGTTTGTATTTACCTTCGGCATTTCCAATTCGGGTGGTTTAATTTGTTCTGGCGGGCGTTCTACACGCTCCTTGCGTTGCAATTCTTGTTCGCGCTCAACCTTGACCATTTCAATTTTTCGGCCAGGGCCTTCATCAGGTAATCCCTTGGCCCCGGATTCAATAAGAAATTGCATTAAAAAGAACAACGCAAAGGTTACCACTGTGGCAATGGCAGCAGATGATCCAAAACGAATAACTTTACCCATTTTATTTCCCCTTTTCAGCAGAAATGGCAACCTGTGGCACTCCAGCCGCCCTGACAGCCTTCATAACCTCCAGAGTGATGCCCGCCTTGGCGGTTTCATCAGCCTGAACAGAAACGGTTCCCTTTGGATTTTCAGAATGAAGTTTTTCAACAATGCTACGGACGGACTTAATGTCCACCTCTTTTCGGTTTAACCAGACTTTATTGTCGGCAGTAATGGCAATGAGAATGCTTACCCTTTTTTGCTGCTCTGCATTGATCGCCTCGGGTTTGTTTATATCAACCCCCGCTTCTTTAACAAAAACAGCGGTAACGATAAAAAAGATCAACATAATAAACACGATGTCAAGCATCGGGGTCATGTTGATTTCAAGATCTTCTTCTCTATTTGAATGGTCGCGCATTTTCTTCTCAATCCGTTAAATTATATTCTATTCATCCTTAACCTAAAATGAACATTAGTTTGGTTCGGCAATGGCAATCGAGATGTTGGAATCTGCCAGTAAAGCGGCATCGTAAATAGAAACGATTAAGCCAGTCCTTGAATCACCATGGGGCTGAATAACTACTATTCCTTCGGGATTTTCGGCATGCAGGCGCTCAATGTTGGCCCTGACCTGGCGGATGTCGACCCGACGCAAATTGATAAAAACCCGATTATTGCTATCAATCTGAATAAGAATATTTTTCTTTTCATCATCGGGGGGTGGCGGATTCTGATTGTCATCAGGCTGGTTGATGTCCAACCCGGACTCGCGGATAAAAGTTGCTGTCACAATAAA
>JAZFRG010000340.1:0-7034 GCA_036445535.1 Sphingomonadales bacterium | reverse complement strand
TCTTGATCCCAAGGTTCTGGGAATTAAAATGACCATTTACAGGACCTCAGAGGGGACCAAGATTATCAACCATCTGATCGACGCGGCGCGCCGCGGCAAACAGGTCACAGTGGTGGTTGAACTCAAGGCCCGTTTTGATGAAGAAGCCAATATCCGCTGGGCCAACCGCCTGGAGGAAGAGGGCATCCATGTCACCTACGGGGTGGTCGGTTTGAAAACCCACTGCAAGGCTATTCTGGTCATCCGCCGTGATTATTCAGGACTCAGGCGCTACGCCCATCTGGGCACCGGCAATTATCATGCCGGCACCGCCAGGATTTATTCAGACCTTGGACTTTTAACCTGCGCGCCTGAGATTGGCCGCGATCTGACCAATCTCTTTAATTATTTAACAACCGGCAGCAGGTTACCTAGGGGGTTTGAAAAAATTCTGACCTCACCGAAAAAGGCGAAAAAGGAATTCATCAAAAAAATCCACCGTGAAACTAAAATTGCAGAAGCCGGGAACCCCGCCTTGATCCGCTTTAAATGCAACGCCATCCACGATGCCGAGATTGGCAGGGCGCTTTATGAAGCGGGCCAGAAAGGCGTCAAGATTGAACTTATTATCCGCGATAGCTGTTGTTTGATCCCGGGCAGGAAGGACTTTTCTGAAAATATTTCGGTCAGAAGTATTATTGGCCGATTTTTGGAGCACACCAGAATTTATTATTTTCATAACGGCGGCGCGGAGGAATACTTCATGGGCTCTGCCGATATGATGCGCCGTAATTTAGAGAGCCGGGTTGAAATTTTAACCCCGATTGAAGAGCCTGCCCACCGCGAGGAATTAAAGCTAATCCTGGATACCCAAATGGCAGACACGAGGAATGCCTGGGAAATGCGGCCAAATGGTTCTTATAAAAGGCTTTATCCTGAGGAAGGGGTTAAGACGAAAGGCTCTCAGGAGGTTTTTATCAAGCTAGCTCAAAAAAGGGAAAAAGCTGCTAAAAAACTCAGCCGCCGCAAAACCAAAGGGGTTGCGACCCGCATCGCCAGAGAAGTTTAAGTTTTATCCTGTTGAAACTGTGGCCGCTTACTGGCACTTTGACCGGGAAGCGGGATTAGTATGGGAAAGCAGCCGAAAATTGATTATTCACGCCCGGTCTCTGACGAAGTCAAGACCACGACCTGCTACATGTGCGCCTGCCGGTGCGGCATCAAGGTTCACATCAAGGATGAGAAAATCCGCTACATTGAGGGTAACAAAGCCCACCCGGTGAACAAGGGCGTTCTCTGCGCTAAGGGTTCGGCCGGGATCATGAACCACTTTTCTCCGGCGCGTTTAAAGAAACCACTGCTGAGGGTCGGCGAGCGCGGGGAGGGAAAATTCAAGGAAATTGAATGGGATGAGGCCATGGACCTGGCCGTCGAATGGCTAGGAAAGGTCAGGAAAGACGACCCCAAAAAGCTGGCGTTTTTCACCGGTCGCGACCAAAGCCAGTCGATGACCGGGTGGTGGGCAAGCCAATACGGCACGCCAAATTTCGCTGCTCACGGCGGCTTTTGCTCGGTCAATATGGCCGCCGCCGGGCTTTATTCGATCGGCGGCTCGTTCTGGGAATTTGGTGAGCCCGACTGGGCCCGGACCAAATACCTGATGATGTTCGGGGTTGCTGAGGACCACGACTCAAACCCGATCAAAACCAACCTCGGCAAATTAAAGGGCCGGCGCGGCACCAAATTTGTTTCCGTGAACCCGGTCCGAACCGGCTATTCGGCGATTGCCGATGAATGGGTTGGGATCAGGCCCGGTACCGACGGGCTTTTTGTTCTGGCCCTCATCCATGAGCTTTTGAAAGCGGAAAAGATAGATTTCAAGTATTTGTCCAGATACACCAACGCGCCGTGGCTGATCTACCAGACCCCGGGCAAGGCCAGCGATGGGCTGGTGGTCCGGGATGAGGATGGAACCCCGCTTTGTTTTGATGGCGCTAAAAAAGATTTTCGCCCCGCGAATGAAAAAGGGGTCAAACCGATCCTGGTCGGTGCCAAAAAATATAAAAGCAAAAAAGTGGTGCCGGTTTTTGAGCTTCTGGCCGGTAAATACCTGGATGACAAATATGCCCCCGAAAATGTTGCCGAAAAAACCGGGGTTGCCGCCGACCAGATCAAACGGCTGGCATCAGAGATCGCCGAAGCCGCATTCGGGAGCGAGATAGAGGTCAAAACCCCGTGGACCGACGTCTGGGGCAAAACCCACAAGACCTTCAAGGGCAGGGGGGTATCGTTTCACGCCATGCGCGGTATTTCGGCCCATTCCAACGGCTACCAGACCTGCCGGGCCCTCCATGTTTTGCAAATGCTTTTGGGCACCATCGATGTGCCCGGCGGCTGGGTTTATAAGTCGCCGTTCCCGAAACACATGCCGCCGGGGCCCAAGCCTGCCGGGAAAAATGTTAAACCGGGAAGGCCGCTAAGTGGCCCGCCCCTGGGCTTTATCCATGGCCCGGAGGATTTATTGCTGGAAGAAGACGGCACCCCGATCCGGATTGATAAGGCGTTTACCTGGGAAAACCCGATGTCGGCTCACGGCTTGATGCAAATGGTTTTGCATAATGCCTGGAAAGGCGACCCTTACCCGATCGAAGTGCTTTTCATGTACATGGCCAATATGGGCTGGAATTCGGCGATGAATATAAAGGGTACCATCAAATACCTGACCGATAAAAAGGCCGATGGCTCTTATAAAATCCCCAAAATTATTTATTCGGATGCCTTTTATTCCGAAACCGTGGCTTACGCTGATTTGATTTTGCCCGACACCACCTATTTGGAGCGCTGGGATTGCATCTCGCTTCTGGATCGCCCGATATCCTCTGCCCATGGGCCGGCGGATGCTATCAGACAGCCGGTCGTCAAACCCGATCGTGATGTCAGGCCGTTCCAGGATGTCATCCTTGAGATTGGCGGCAGGCTTGGCCTGCCCGGTATGGTCGGCGAAGACGGTGGGCCTAGATTCAAGGAAGGCTACAAGGATTATCTGGTTAGCCATGAGCGGACGTCCGGCATTGGCCCCTTGGCCGGATGGCGCGGCGCTGAGGGTAAGGACCAGGGGCGCGGCGCGCCCAACCCCGACCAGCTTGAGCGCTATATTGAGAACGATTGCTTCTGGTCGCACAAATTATCCAAGGACCAGCTTTATTACCGCCATTCCAACACCGGCTACCTGGACTACGCCAAATCGATGGGCTGGGTGCCGGATTTGTCGGCGATAACGCTGCAATTGTATGTCGAGCCGATGCAAAAGTTCCGTCTTGCGGCGATGGGCCATGGCGAGATCCAGCCGCCTGAGGGGTTGCGCGCTCGCATCCAGAAAAACTTTGACCCCCTTCCAGACTGGTTTCCACCGCTGGAAGAAGAGGGCATAAATGAGAAAGATTTCCCCATGCACGCCGTGACCCAAAGGCCCATGCACATGTATCATTCCTGGGGCTCGCAAAACGCCTGGCTCAGGCAAATTACCAATCACAACAAGCTTTATATGAACCGGAAAAAGGCCGCTAAAAAAGGCATTGTGGACGGCGACTGGGTTTGGGTTGAAAGTTTTCACGGCAGGGTTAAAGCCCAAGTCAAATTGATGAACGGGGTTAATCCGGATACCGTCTGGACCTGGAATGCCATCGGCAAACGCAAGGGCGCCTGGGGGTTGTCTGAAAAAGCCCCCGAGGCCAATAAAAGTTTTCTTTTGAACCATATCATTTCTGACCTGCTGCCCAAAAAGGGCAGCGCGCGCCGGCTTCCCAATGCCGATCCAATCACCGGCCAGGCCGCCTGGTACGATCTTCGGGTCAAGGTCACGAAATGCAAACCTGAGGAGTTTGGCACCACCGAACCCCTGCAAGACGCTTTGCCGCGTTGGGCTAAGCCATTGAAATTATTGCAATTTGGTAAGGAATTTAAGCGATGACCAGCCTTCCTAAAAACCCTTCGAAGATAAAACTTGGTCTGGTGACTGATCTGGATATTTGCGTCGGTTGCCACGCCTGCGCGGTCCATTGCAAGGAATGGAACACATCCGGGTATTCCGCGCCGCTGACCGATAAAGACCCTTACGGTGAAGCCCCTGATGGCGTCTGGTTCAACCGGGTGCATACCTTTGAGGTGGAGGATGAAGGCGTTAGCCAGACCGTTCATTTCCCGAAATCGTGCCTCCACTGCGAGGATGCCCCGTGCGTCACCGTGTGCCCGACCGGGGCCTCTTACAAGCGCGAGGAAGATGGCATTGTTCTCGTCAATCCCGACACCTGCATTGGCTGCAAGCTGTGCTCGTGGGCGTGCCCTTATGGCGCCCGGGAATACGATGACACGGTTGGGGTCATGAAAAAGTGTACGATGTGTATTGACCGGATTTATAATGAAACGATGCCCGAGGAAGAACGGGTTCCGGTTTGTGTTTCGACGTGCCCGGCCGGGGCCCGCCATTTTGGCGATCTCGGCGATGAAAATTCAGATATTTCCAAGCTGGTTGCGAAACGCCAGGGCTATGACTTGATGCCCGGCCAGGACACCAAGCCGGTCAACCAGTACCTGGCTCCGATCAAGCGCACCACCCAGGTGGCCCCCCGTATGATGGAGCAAGAGGCCCCCGACAAAGCTGGCTTAATGGCGCGCTGGGTTGATAAAGTGTTGTCTTAGCGGCCAGGGCCTAGAGGAAAAGCGATGCATCCGGCGAAATCCGTCATATACTTTACCACTGCCTCAGGGGCCGGTTATGGGCTGTTTGTTATGGCCTGGGCTTTATCCACCTTGCTTGAGGTTCCCGCTTACCATGGCTTGGGGTTGGCGATTTTTGGCACTTCTTTTTTCCTGATTGTCACCGGGCTTTTGGCCTCGACCCTGCATCTTGGCCATCCCGAGCGGGCCTGGCGGGCGTTTTCCCAGTGGCGTTCTTCCTGGCTTTCGCGCGAAGGCGTAGCCTCCATCGTCTTTTTTATCCCGGCCGGCATTTATGCCTGGGGCTGGATTTCAGAAGGGATTAATACCGGGGCTTACCAGATTATTGGCGGGGTCGCAGCTTTGCTGGCGCTGGTCACGGTTTTTTGCACCGCCAAAATTTATTCTTCGCTTAAAACCATTCCGGCCTGGCATGACCCTTTGACGGTGCCCGGTTATTTGCTGCTCTCCTTGTTGACCGGCGGGGTACTGTTTCTGCCGATTTCCCAGCTGTGGTTTTTAGAGGCCGAGCAGGGGCTTAGGCTGGCGGTTTTATTTTTGAATATTCTGGCCATGGGTCTGAAGCTATTTTACTGGCGCGGGATTAAGGAACGCACCCCGGTTGAGACCGCGGCGAGCGCCACCGGTTTGAAGGGCAAGGTCACTTTGCTCGAGGGGCCCCACGACCAGAAAAATTATCTGATGAAGGAAATGGGCTTTAAAATTGCCCGAAAGCACGCCAGCAAACTCCGCGCCTTTGCCCTGGCCTTTACCTTTATGATGCCCTTTGCGATGATAATTTTATCCCCCTACGGCCCGCCGGACTACGCCTTTGGGCTTTTAACCGTGGCGGTTTTCTTTACCGCCGTTGGCATAGCATTAGAACGCTGGCTGTTCTTCGCCGAAGCCAAGCACGTGCAAACCCTTTATTATGGGGAGGAGGGGGTATGAAATCAGACGCCGCAACACCCGAAGACTACATAGCATCGCTGCCCTTTGACCGGGCAAAAGCAATCGCCGCCGTGCGCGAGGTTATTCTGGATAATCTGCCGCGGGGTTATGAAGAAGTTATCAACTGGGGCATGATCACCTATCAGGTGCCGCTTAAGACGTATCCCGATACCTATAATAAAAAGCCCCTGATGTACGCGGCGCTGGCTTCTGAGAAAAACTACATGGTGGTGCATTTCATGTGCCTTTATACAAACGCTGATCTGAAACAGAAATTTGAGGCCGCTTATAAAGCCGCCGGCAGGAAGCTAAATATGGGCAAAAGCTGTGTCCGCTTTAAAAAGTTAGAAAACCTGCCGCTGGAGTTGATCGGTGAGATTGTTGCCTCAACGCCGGTGGACCAGTTCATCGGCATTTCCAAAAAGGCCCACGGAAAATAACAATTTAAATTTTAGCACTTCTGAGCCGAAGCGCGTTGCCAACGACCGACAGCGAAGAGGCGCTCATGGCCGCAGCCGCGATCATCGGTGAGAGCAGGATGCCAAAGAACGGGAACAGGACGCCGGCGGCAATGGGCACCCCGACAGCGTTATAAAAGAACGCGAAAAACAGGTTCTGGCGGATGTTGCTCATGGTTGCCCGGCTTATGGCAATGGCTCTGACGATCGCCTGCAGGTCACCTTTTACCAGGGTAACGCCGGCGCTCTCCATCGCCACATCGGTGCCGGTGCCCATGGCAATGCCAACGTCAGCCTCGGCCAGGGCAGGGGCATCATTAACCCCGTCACCAGCCATGGCGACGACCAAGCCCTGGGCCCGGAGGCTTCTGACAATCTCATGCTTCTTGTCGGGCAGCACGTCAGCCTCGACCTCACCAATCCCCAGCCTGGCGGCAACGGCTTCGGCGGTGGTGCGGTTATCCCCGGTTAGCATAACGACCCGAAGGCCGGCCTTTTTTAGGGCTTTTAGGGCTGCCGGGGTGGTCTTTTTAATCGGATCAGCGACGGCGACAAGGCCAGCAGGTTTATTGCCGACTACGATATACATGGCGGTGGCACCTTCGCGGCGAAGCGCCTCGGCGGCAACGTCCAATTCCGAAGTGTCGATTTTTAAATCTTTCATCATCGCGGGGTTGCCAAGATGAACCGATTTGCCGGAAACCGTGCCGGATACCCCCTTGCCGATTACCGCCTTGAAGTTTTTGGGGGTTTGGAGTTTCAATTTTTTGGTCTTGGCACCTCGAACAATGGCTTCTGCCAAGGGGTGTTCGCTGGCACGCTCTAAGCTTGCGGCCAGGGTCAGTAGTTCGTTTTCCTTGAAGCCCTTGAGTGCAACCACGGTTTTCAGGGCAGGTTTGCCTTCTGTTAAGGTGCCGGTTTTGTCGATCA
>JAZFRG010000339.1:0-3502 GCA_036445535.1 Sphingomonadales bacterium | reverse complement strand
TCTTCATTGTCGACCAACAGCTCGACCGCCTGGTCGGTTGGAAAGCCGACACCGCCTTGGGTGACAATGCCTAGAAAGTAGAAAAATATCGCCGGCATGACAAAAAGCCACACCAAGGTATTGCGTTCCCTGAGGACCACCTTGAGGTCGTTTTGGGCCAGGAACAGTATGATTTTGAGGGTCGACATGGCGCTACCTCAAATCTTTCCGGTCAGCGATAACCGAGGATATGGTAATCAGGAAAATGGTCACCGCCATTAACGGCAAAAGCGTACTGAACAGTCCGCTTGCGCCGTAGGTGCCAAGGAAATACTGTTTCAAAGGCTCAAGAATTTGCCCGTTCGGGGTGAAATCAGAAAACTTCCCGATAAAGTCGGGCAGGGCTTCCTTTGGAAAAAAACTGCCCCCCACCATAAGCAGAGGAAACACCAGCAACGTGGAAAGGACACCGCCCGAACGGCGTGAAGGTGCCATCACCTGGACCAAAACCAGCGTGCCAAACAACAAAGGCCCCGCCAGCATAATCCACAGAAGCGAGGAGCCAAATTTTATAAAAGGAATATCGAGCAGGTAAAACCCGCCCAAGAGGATCGGAAACGTCACCAGTCCTAGGATAAACATCGAGGCGATAAAATGCCCTCCCCAATAAAACCACATACTGTTTGGCCCTGCCCGCCAGCGCTCTAAGATACCCTGTTCCTTATCCCGCCAATAAACCCCGGAAATTCCCTGCCCGGCGAAAACAATCGCCATCACCAAAACACCTGGGAACATTAAAAGGGTCATACTGATTCTATTGCCTTCGGGTACCGGGGTTTCATCAACTACATCAATCACCGGCGGCAAGGCAAAAGGGGCAAGTTTTTCCATTTTACCTGAAATTATTGTACTGATTTCAGTGATGGTGAGATCCGCAGCGGCATCGCTATCAACGATCAATTTAATCTCATCGCCCAAAACCAGTTGGATATAATGGCCAAGGTCCAAAAGACTGGCCAAAATATCGCGGATCAATTTTGGCGTTATCTGCCGCGCCGGGTTGGTTGTTAACTCAAGCGTTATCGGTTGTTTGTTGAGAAAAGCCTCCCCAAACCCCTCGGGAATAACCAGATGGGCGCTGCCATCGCCTTCATTAATCCGGGCATTACCCACTTCGGCGCTGACTTCCTGGATTTCGATCAAATCACCGAGTTGGCCGCTTGTGAGTGCCTGGCCGATCCCTTGGCTAATCAAGGTGTCATCCTGGTCGGTTAAAAGCAGCTCAGCCTTCAAGGTGGGCCCGGAGGATGATCCTCCCAAAACGGCGGTCAACATGCCGCCCAAAACCAGCGGGATCATCAACCACATAAAAAGCCCGATCGGGTCGTTAAACCGCCGTTTGATCTCTTTTATAACTGTCAGGGCTAAAAAACGCATCGGTTAAGACCTCAAATCCGTACCTGTAAGTTTTAGGAAAAGGCTTTCAAGATTGGGTTCCGTAAGCCGGCTTTCACGAATTTCGGCACCGGTAGCGGAAACTGTTTTCAAAATTGTTGGCAACAGTTTTGCGGCATCCCTTAAGGACAGGGTTAAATGTTCATCTGTAAGGGACAAAACCTCCGGGGCTGGTTTTAGTTTTCCCAAAGCGGCTTTCAGTTTTGAAACCTGAAAATGGCCCGAGAGCTGGATGATATCATTTTCACCTACCTTGGCGCGGAGCTCCTTCAAGGTCCCTGCAGCTATGATCTTGCCGTGGTCAATAATCGCTAACTCATCGCAGAGGTTTTCGGCCTCTTCCATATAATGGGTGGTGTAAAGAACGCAGGTGCCCTTGTCGCGTTCCTCCTTAACCAAATCGAACAGCCGCCCCCGCGACTGTGGATCAACACCAACGGTGGGTTCATCCAAGAGCAAAACCTTGGGTTCGTGCACGAGGCCGCAGCCAAAGTTAAGGCGCCTTTTCATGCCCCCTGAATATTTCTTGGGTAAATCTTTGGCCCGGTCGGTTAAACCAATTTTATCGAGGATATGGTTGACCCGGGCCTCCAAAGCCTTGCCAGTGAGGCCATAAGCCGCCCCCCAGTATTTCAGGTTGTCGCGGGCTGACAAGTCTTCATAAATCGCCAGTTCCTGAGGCACAATGCCCAAGCTTTTTTTGGCCTTGGTCCCTTCAGAAATAATATCGAACCCGCCAACCTTTATAGCGCCCGCTGTTGGTTTGATAAGACCTGAGATGCAGTTGATGGTGGTTGATTTGCCCGCCCCATTGGGGCCCAACAGCCCAAAAACGGTTCCTGCTTTAGCGTGAAAACTAACCCCCTTGACGGCTTGCAAATCGCCGTAGGATTTTTGAAGTTCACTGACGTTTATCATTTCCCCTCGCTTTCGTTATTTATACTTAAGAACGAAAGAAGGGTTTTTCCAGAAAAAAAACCGGCCCCACTTTATTTTGAGGGGCCGGTTGGTAGTTGTCCAATTTTCTTTTTTTTGCCTGCGTACCACAAGGAGGGGTGGGGTAATCAGGGAGGTTGGGGAGGTCTTGTCGTGACTCAGGCCCTAAAAAGCTTCCTGGACTGTAAACATGGTGGCGAGGTTTCTTTGGGGTTCCGATCTTATTGCCGGACTGGTTGCCACCCGTTTGCGCGAAGCATGTCGTAGCAGAGCTTCTGGTGTCTCAGTTGCACTCATGCCGTCGCTCATTAGTTTGAATAAATTTGAGTGTGTCATGGTTCTATCCTTTTTTTCTCGTCGTCGTTAAATTCTTCAAGTTTATCGGGGCGGGCGAACCCGCCCCTGAAATTTTTCCTCAGACTTTGTACCTGCGAAGGTAGATGGCTGCTGCCAGGAACACCCCGGTCAAAATTTGGCCAATCCAGAATTTGGTGTTGGCAAAACTGGCACCCAGGGCACGGAAGGCATCGCCGACACCCAGGTCCCTGACTTCGAAATTGTTCCGGTAATGCTCGCCTTTTTCGATGATGTCACCCATGATATGGGCATAATCCAGGGCGATCCGGTCCAGCAAAGCTTCAGCCAGGTAGGTTTGGCCATTGTTGAACAGGACCTCAACCGTGATGATCGCGCCTACTGGGACGATCGCGAAGATCATCGGGGCTTTTGGGGCGTAGGATGAAGCCAGCATCAGCCAGGCCAGAAGCGGCAGGATCCAAAGAGCATAGACAATATAATTAGCTGCCGCGCCAAACCACATGCTGATGAAGGGTGTGGGGCCCCAAAGAAGGTCAAGCGCTGACCCCCCATGATACCAAATGAACGGGGTAACAACCAGCATGGCTAGGAACCCAAGCACCATCATGAAGCCAAACAGCATCAAGGGGCCAACGATGGCGTAATAACCCAGTTTAGTCAGAACTTCCTTGGTGTCGCTGACGGGCATTGATTTCCAAAACAGGAAGGACCGATCCCTGCGGTCATCGTAAAGCGAGCTTAGGAGGCCGAAAAATATTACGAAGGGTAAAACCATCATAATACCTGCACTTGTGGCACCGCTAACGGCACGCCC
>JAZFRG010000338.1:0-2052 GCA_036445535.1 Sphingomonadales bacterium | reverse complement strand
CTTCCGGGAAGGCTTGTTTGCCATTGTGGATAACGCCCCATAAATCACACAAAATCCCCTTGAAGGTTAAGGCAAATTCTTTCAGTGATTTAATTTCTTCCATGGGGGGCGCAGTTCCTTTGTAAAGACAAAGAGGTACGCCATTGAACAAAAATTTCAAGAAAAGGTTTTAACAAAAAGAAAGTTTTTAAAAAGCCTTGATGTAAACTTTTGCTGGTCGTTTAATAGTGGAGCTTAAGCTGGGTTGGAAAATATCCTCGGATTTGAGGATTAAAAGGAGAGGTTAAATGTCGGGAACATTTAAGAAGGGTTTGATTGCCCTGGTGGTTTTGGTGGCCGGTGTTTTTTTTCTGGTGATGTTTTACGGAAGTTCAATCGTCAGTTCTTCGGTTGAAAAATATGGGCCAGATTATACCAAAACATCAGTCACTCTTGATGATGTCAGCTTTTCACCGGTTGGGGGCAAAGTCGGCCTTTCCGGGTTGACGGTGGGCAGTCCTGAAGGGTTTGACGCTGAAAAAATATTCAGCTTTTCAGACGTTAAGGTTACCTTGGACTCGGGATCCTTGTTTTCGGATGTGGTCGAGATTCAGGAGGTGCGGATTACCGATCCTGAACTGGTGGTTGAATATAAGAATGGAAAATTGAATTTTAACGCCCTGATGGAAAATCTTGAAGAATACGTCCCAGCCGAGTCAGAATCCTCCGAAACCAACGTTGCCATAAAAGATTTTTATATCACCGGCGGCAAAGTAACAGTCATTGGCCTGCCCCTGAGTGAAGATGGAAGCTCGATGGTACTTCCGGATTTACATATCGAAGGTATCGGTTGGGTAGATGGGCAACCACAAGGGGCAACTTTTGCCAAAGCCACCGGGGTGGTGATGTCAGCGGTGACCTCAAGCGTTACCAATGTTATCGCTCAAAACAACATTAAAGACCTGTTGGGTGGAAAAAAGTCCATTAAAGACAAAATCAAGGGTTTTTTTGGTGGCGGCAATGATGATGATGACGAAGAGGGTGAAAATTAAACAGAGGAAGGAAATTTTGTGACACTTGAAGACACAACGGCACAAGTTCAAGCACTTTTTGCCAAAGCGGATGGCTTTTCAGATACCCTAACCTTTGATTTTGGAAGCGATGGTATAATTTCGGTAGACGGAACACAATCGCCCCCGGCTGTTTCAAATCAGGATATTGGTAGCGATTGTACAATTTCTATTTCATTGGATGATTTTTTCAGTATTTTAGACGGCTCACTTGATCCGCAAATGGCATTTATGTCGGGGAAACTTTCGGTTGACGGTAATATGGGCATTGCCATGAACCTTTCTAGTGTTTTAAAGAATTAAACCCTTAAAAAAATTTTGTTAAAGGCAGCCCCCATGGCCACATCACCCTCCTCAAAAAAATCTTATATTGATTCTGTAATTTATGGTGTCATCGTTTTGAGTGTTTTGGCGGTTGGTGGAGGTTTTTTGCTGATCTTTTTTTCCGATCAATTGCCTTTAGAAAGAGTTTTTGGGTCGGGTGAGCTTGAGGCGGTAAACTTTGAAACCCTGGCGATTGAACCTGGGGAAAACCATTTCCTCTCTTGTCCAGAAGATTACTGCTCCTCCGCCACCCCGGATGAAATGACCCAAGTTTACCCGGTTACAGTCGTTACCCTCAGGAACAGGCTGTTAGAATTTATCGATGGCCAACTCAGAGTTGACCTGAAGACTATGGATATTCCCAATTTACAGTTTGAATTTTTGGCATATCAGGGAACAAATCCTTTTCCTGACGTCGTGACCGTGCAACTTTATGATCTGGGGGGCAATCGATCCAGTCTTGCGATTTATAGTCGGACATTAAAAGGGGATGATAATGTGGGCGCTAACAGGGCCCGGGTGATGCGCTGGTTAAGGGCGCTTGAGGTGAGATGAAAAAACCCGCAATTTTTCATCTGCGGGCTTTTTAAATTTTAGAGATACCTTGTAGGCAATCAGGAATTTAACATTAAGTTTTTCCAGGCCTAACTTTTTACTTCTTTCTTTGGGTTTTCCCAAT
>JAZFRG010000337.1:0-3689 GCA_036445535.1 Sphingomonadales bacterium | reverse complement strand
TAGTTGATTAACATTATCCTGATAAGTCCAGGCCGTAGCACTAACCAGATTGGCAATGGGATCATCGGCAATGATTTCCATGCCCTCATAGGTTTCCCACTCATCCGGGTAACCAATTTTAGTCATCATTTTTTGCCGTTTGCTTTCCGCAGCAGCTTTGGTTTCATCGCTCATCCACTCAAGATTTTTGATACCATCTTCAAAGGCAACCATCAGATTGGCAACTAGTTGTTCCATTTGGGCTTTGGCTTCCGGCGGGAAATGACGGTCGACATAAACTTTGCCTACGCCTTCGCCAAGACTTCCGTTAACTACCCGAACGGCATTTTTCCAACGCGGGGTTTTTTCTTCCCGGCCGTCAATGAGCGCGCCGTTAAAAGCAAAATCGGCATCTTCAAATTCACTGGATAGGAAAGTTGCCGCCCCGTTAAGAGAATGGAATTTCAAATAGTCTTTCCAGGCATCAATCGAAAACCCGGTCAAAATTTCACCCATGCTTTCAAAATAACTCATTTGGGCAACGACAATCTCAGTGCGCTCACCCAGGCCGGCTCCCTCAAGAAAGGCCTGCCAATCGACATCGGCATTAATTTCTGAAAGGTTTGCGACTTCACGCAGATTATAAAGCGCCGGGATATCCCGGTTCTTTTCAGGGGACCAGTGGCCCTCAGCCAGACGATTTTCAATGGCGAAAACATTTACGGCACGCTCGGCACCATTATCAATCCCTGCCAGTTCAAACATTTGGGCGATATAAAGCGGATATGCGGTACGAATTTCATCATATTTTTCGCCCTCAAGAGTGTAATAGTCTTTACCGGGAAGGCCAAGACCACCCTGCCAGATGTAACTCATGTAGCGGGTTGAATCGCCAAGGTCGGGAATAACGAAGGTTCCCAAAGGTGAGGTTACCCCACTATATTGGTTTTCACCAAAGGTGCGGACCAAGTCTGAATAATCTGCAATGGTATCAACTTTATCCAGATAGCTTTGAATCGGAGTGGCACCTTTACCCTCAACATAAGAAGCATCCAGCAAGCTGCCATACAGATCTCCAATCTTTTGCTCAATGCTGCCGGCCTCAAGGCCTTCCATGGCGGCAAGCTCTTCGATGATGGCTTGCTGGTTTTTTTCAGATTCGTCGCGGAGTATTCCAAACGAACCATAAGTTCCGCGGTCGCCGGGAATTTCGGTACGATCCAGCCAGCCCTGATTTACGTATGCGAAAAAATCATCGCGGGGATTGGCCTCATTATTAAAGCCGGAAAAATCGATACCAGTTTCAGTGGCATAAGGGGATGCCTCGGCCGAAGCCTCGACATCTGCTTCCTGGCCTTCTTCAGCAAAAGCTGCCAAAAATAAGGCCGAAAAGGTTAGTAATAAAAATTTATGGAACATGTTGTCCTCCTGTTTTGTTATCCACCTCGCTGTCATGGTAGAATTTATGGGTGGGTTAGGGTTTAGTTTCTATACCTAAAAGGAAGCGACTTTTCAAATGGAAATCGTAGTTAAATTATTGTTTTAAAAGGCGTTGTCTTTGCCGGTCCCAATCGCGGCGCTTTTCAGTCTCTCTTTTGTCGTGGCGTTTTTTGCCCTTGCCCAGCCCTAAGGACAATTTGGCCTTATTTTTTTCATTAAAATAAATCATCAACGGCACCAGGGTGTAGCCTTGCTTTTTTATGGCTGCCTGAAGTTTGTCGATTTGCTTGCGGTGCAGCAAAAGTTTTCGCGGCCGCCGGGGCTCGTGATTAGCGATATTGCCATGGGAAAATTCCGGAATGTGGCTGTTCACCAGCCAAACCTCTTCGTCCTTCACATCGGCGTAGCTCTCGGCAATATTGGGGGCGGTGGCACGCATCGATTTGACCTCGGTGCCTTTTAGCTCCATCCCGGCCTCAAAAGTGTCCATAATCTCATAATTAAAGCGCGCCTTCCTATTTCGCGCGACAATATTGATATCTCGTTCGGTTTTTTTTGCCCTGGCCATACCTCTAAAACTCCAAATTGGCCTTTTTCAATGCTTGTTCGACGGTTTGTTTTGAAGCCTCGCTTAAAGGCGCCAGCGGTAGCCGTACATCGGCTTGGCAAAGACCCAGAAGAGATACAGCATATTTCACCGGCACCGGGTTGGTCTCAACAACCAGCCCTTTGTTGAGCGGCTCAAGTTGTCGATGGATTTTCTCGGCCGCTGCAAAATCACCTGACAGGCAATGGTTTTGGAAATCCGCACAAATTTTTGGGGCAATATTTGAGGTTACTGAAATGCACCCGACCCCACCCAATTTATTAAATTCAAGGGCCAGAATGTCATCGCCGCAAAGTTGGATAAAGTCAGCGCCCAAAAGCCGGGTGGTTTCTTTTACCCTATCAACCCCCCCGGAAGCATCCTTGACGCCAATGATATTGGCACAAGTCTCCTTAAGCCTGGCCATGATTTCAACCTTCATATCGACCGCCGTGCGGCCAGGAATATTATAAATCAAAATCGGCAAACCGGTGGTGCCGGCGACCGCCTTGAAATGCAGATAAAGCCCCTCTTGTGAGGGCCGGTTATAATAAGGTGTAACAATTAAAAGGCCCGAGGCCCCACCCTTTTCAGCCTGTTTTGACCGGGCAATGGTTTTTTCCGTGGAATTGGTCCCACACCCGGCAATGACGGGAACCTTTCCCGCCGCTTCAACACAAAGTTCAATGGCCCTTTGGTGCTCGGCCTCCGACAGCGTCGGCGCTTCCCCGGTGGTCCCAGTCGGAACAAGGCCATGGGTGCCCGCTTCAACCTGGCGCACGACTAGGTGCTGAAAAGCCTGCTCATCAAATGCGCCATTCTTAAAGGGAGTGATAAGGGCAGTATTTGAACCTTTAAACATTGGGTGGGTCTAAAAGCTAAACACAAAAAAGTAAACACAAAGCGGGCATTCCGGCAAAAAAAAGCGGCGGAAAAACCGCCGCTAAAAAGTCAATTTGGAGTGTCTTTAGTTTTTAATCATCGTCCTCGTCATCATTCCAGTCAAAAACAAAGTTTCCATGGAAACCAAGGTCGTCCATTTCGTCTTCATCCAGAACGCCATCTCCATTTTCATCAAGACGGTCAAAAAGTTTGCTGCGCGCGTTCAAAAATTCTTCTTCGGAGATTTCGCCGTCTTCATTGGCATCTAGATCTTCGTGCACAGACCAGTTCCCGCGGTTGATTTCAAACCTTGGGGATGACCGGAAGGTAAATACATGGTGGTCGCCGAAATCTCCGAAATCCATTTCTTCCAGACGCTCCATGGCCTCTTCGATACGTTCCTGGACGCCTTCCATTTTTTCTTCCATATGAAGGGCAAATTCACCGTCATCAAAATCGCCGTGAAAATCATGGCCGTCAAAGTCAAAAACAAAATCCTTGCCATCCATGCCAAAATCAAAATCCCCATCCCCGAACCACTTCATACCTTTTAGTTTTTCCGAAACTTCGGCCAGGCGCTCATTTACATATTCTTCAACTTCGCCGGTGGTGATTTGGTCATCTTCATTGTAATCAAATTTTTCAATCATTTCTTTCCAATGGTCTTCGCGCCAATCGCGGTCATAGCGGCGACTGTCGGAATTGTAGGCCAGGTACTCATCACGCGAGACCTTGCCGTCTTCATTGACATCAACGTCATCAAAATACCCAACCCGGTCAAACTGAAGGTCTTTATAGTTGT
>JAZFRG010000336.1:0-5779 GCA_036445535.1 Sphingomonadales bacterium | reverse complement strand
GTTTCTCGGCCAGGGCCTGCCATTCCGACCATTCTAAAATGGCTCCGAAATGACGCGCCGGGACTTTATCACCATCAACAGGGTTTGTATTGGGCCCTGATAAATCACCGGGACTAAAATGGGCGCTAATCTGATTTCCAAAAAAGTTGAAGTCCGCCCAATTGGTAGCTTGGCGACCCATGGGGCACGCCAAAAGCCCATGATAAAAGTTGATGGTCTCTTGGATATCCCGGACCGGAAAAGCCAGATGAAACTTGCGATCAGCCACCACGCCCCCAATCAGGTTAAGGGATTAAGTTTATTCGTTCGATAGCGTTTTCAAATAGGCAATAACATCATCGCGCTGGGTTTCATCTCGAAGCCCAGGGAAACCCATCCGGTTGCCCGGAATTAGGGTCCGCGGGGCTAACAGATATTCATTTATAAGCCCTTCGGTCCAGACCTTGCCATCTTCACCAAAGGCGCTCATTGCCTTGGAATACCTAAATCCTTCAATTCCGCCAGGGGTCCTACCTACAACCCCAAACAAAGAAGGCCCAATTTTATTGATGCCTTCTTCAGGGGAATGGCACATTGTACATTTCCTGAAGACAGTTTTTCCAGCTTCGGCATCACCGGCACTGGCAGTGCCCGCTGCCCCAAAAATAAATGCAGCGCCTAAAATTGAAAAAATTACTTTGGGTAAGGTCATGATATTCCTTTCGTTTAGCTGTCTACACCTAGGGCCTTTTCAAGACCCCTTATTTGATCCTCAACCGAAACCGAGGTTTCTGACGTAACTTCTAAATCCCGATCTTCAAAAACATCCTCCTTGGGATGCTTTTTCTGCCACATTTTAATTTTTTTGTCCCGCTTTAAAATCAACTCTTCAATTTGAGGCCTGAAAAGCAAGACCATCCCGGTCAACCAGCGATTGGTCGCCCACGAGGGATAAGTATGGTCGATCTCAAAGTCATCCAGCATCCCGATTACATCACCACCCTGGTACCAGGTTTCGTCCGTAACCCACCGATTGGTGGTAAAAAGCTTAATTGGGAAACCTTTATTGTCCATCGAAATCGCAATTAAATGGGTACCAATGCGGTCCTTATTTTCTTCCTGGGGAAACTGTAAAACCATAGGTTTTTGGTTTTTACCCATGCCTTTGTAGCGCATGAAGGTGTGAAAATGGCCATGCTCGCCCGGGCGCTCTATTTTGGGGTGGGCATGGTAATAAAACTGGCTTTGGGTCTCCCGATCAACGACATCGCCCTTTGGGAAATGGTCCCACTCAAGAAATTCACCCTGGTTTTTCAAAACCTCAGCCACGGTGTTACTTTTAGCCTTGGCCAAAACCCGGTAACACTCGAGCACCTCAGCCCCAGCCTCGTGCATGGCGATCAATTGATCTTCTGAAAATCTGTTAAAAAGTTTTTTATTTATGGTCATATTTGTTCAATTTTTTTGTTCTTATAGGACAAAAATGAGAGGGGGCCAAGGCCCCCTCCCCAAACTAAAATACAAAACTAAACAATACTACTATACTAATTATTTACGAATTTCGGGCGGCAGGAAAAACAGGTAATCATAGTCTTCGGCGGCAAAATGACAGTCGATGCAAAATTGCATACCGCCCGAGTTTTTGCCCAACGTTTCACCCCAAACCGAGCCATTTGGCATGACCATCGTATATTTCCAATCGCCGGAATCTGACATGAACCCGGCAGGCATTTTTTCCATCAAAAACAGCGGGCCTGCTGAGGGCATTCCGTCTTTTCCAAAAACAATACTGTCTTTGGCCAAAATACTGCCGACCGGCATGGTTCCGATTTCCTCAAATTTACCATATTCTTTGGCGCCAATTTCATTGGCATAGTTATTTACCATACGGCCACCGTGGGTAGCTGACGGGTAAGGGGTAGAATTAAATCTGGCCCAGCCGGTATATGATTTAGCGGTATCATTTCCGCCCATTGCATATCCTGCGCTCATGACGTCTTTTGAACAATCATAAGAAGCTTCCATTTCATCCCCGCTTAAGCTTTTTCCACCCGCAGAACCGGCACAGGGGTTACACGGATTGCAACCACCACAAGGGTTAGCCGCAGCACATGGGTTACATGCATTGGCAGCACAAGGGTTGGCGGCACAGGGGTTCGCTGCACAGGGGTTGGCGGCACAGGGGTTCGCTGCACAAGGATTTGCCGCGCACGGATTGGCCGCAGCACATGGGTTACATCCGCCGCAAGGATTAGCAGCGCATGGGTTACAAGCCGCAGCGGCACACGGGTTAGCGGCTGCGCAAGGATTGCAGGATTTGGCTGCACAAGGATTTGCCGCGCACGGATTGCATCCCCCACACGGGTTGGCCGCACAAGGATCGCAAGCATTGGCGGCGCAGGGGTTTGGTTTGGCGTCGGCCATTACAATACAATTGGCTTCATCCACCTGATCCATCGTGGCGCTTTCAGCCGCCCCAGTTGAGCCGCCTTGATCGCAAGCAGCTACCAGGGTAGCCATGGAAAATGTAGCTACGGTTAAAAGCCCGGTTGATGATTTAATTTTGTTTTTTATAGACATTGAAGTTCCTCCGCAAATTTGGACCCATATAACCCTAACAAGGTTCAAAAAAACTATACATTTCTTCAAATTTTTGTGAGATGCAACTTTTGGAAGATTTTTCGAAAATGACGGTGGAATGCTCTAAAATGTTGCCTAAAAACAGATTTTTATTTCTCCGTTTTAAAATCCATAAAGAAAATTTCTATCCGACCGCCGGGAAAATCACGATTAAAGACAATTTTAGTACCATCCGCGGAAACTATTTGCCGGGCCTGCAGCACCCCCGGGATGGTTTCGCTCAGCATTTTTAAATCCCCACCTTCCCGGCGTATGGCAAAAATATTAAATTCATCGAAATTTGAATTGCCCCGGTTGGAGGCAAACAAGACCCACTTTCCGTCTGGCGACCACGAGGGGTAGCCATCAAAAGCTGCGTGGTTGGTCAAATTTTTAAGGTTCGAGCCATCGCGGTCCATAATGAAAACTTCAGAATTTCGCCCCGATTCTGTATTGCCACCGGTGGGGGTAACCCGGCGGAACAAAATTCTGGTGCCATCAGGTGAAAGCGATGAATAGCTGTCATAATTTTCATAATTAGTCAGCCGCTCAACCCCGGAGCCATCGGCATTCATTATATAAAGATTTGCCATTTGGGTGTCCGGGTGATCACGGTGGCTGTCAAAAATAATTTGCCTGCCATCCGATGACCATTTTGGGTGTGAACTTTCCTCAGAACCAAAGGTCAGCCGGGTTTGGTCACCCCCATCGGCGCTCATGACATAAATTTCGCGGACGCCATCGCGCTCCGACTGGAAGGCAATTTTGGTTCCGTCCGGGGAAAATACCGGGGTGCGGTTGGCCCCGTCGGTAAAGGTCAATTGTTTTTCCCCGGTGCCGTCAATTTTCCGGATGAAAATTTGCTCAATGCCGTCAAACCGATTTGACTGGAAAACAATTTGGCGCCGATCCGGCGACCAAAAGGGATAGGCATCCTCATAAATGGCCAAAGTCTCTGGCTCTTGAGCCCAAACAGGCCCCACCCCGAAAACCAGAAAAAAGGGCAAAAGTAATAGTAATTTTTTCATCAAATCCTCGCCTTTAAATTTGCCGGAAACCTAGGGGAGGACTGACATTATTAATTAAGGGACCTGCTAAACGCCCATAACCACCCGCAAAGGGACAGTTTTCTTGGTTTTGTGGCGGACGTTTTTTCGGAAAGGGTCAGGATTTATATTATTTCAGCAGGACCTGGCAGGCAGATATCGCCTCTATCACGCCGCTTTGAAGGAAGTTTTTCTGATTTTCTTCAAGCCACATTGATTGCGGTATGATCGCTGCAGTAAAGCCCTCGGTATGCCAGTGGAATAATTCGGGATCTTGTGGCAAACCGGAAGAAACTGGGTAGGGCCAGGGGGTGATGTAATAATAGGGTTCCTCATAAGTTCCATCGCCAGGCGATAAGCCAACGCCGATGGATTTTGCCTTTTCAGGGTCCTTTTCATCATCAAGTTTGATTAGCGTTGCGATATCAAAATGGTGCGGCCAGCAGCGCACAGTAGACGCCCCTTCTTCACGTTTCTGGACCTCCTCAAGAATTCCTGAGGCCTGGTGATAAAGGTCCGCCAGCGACCTTAATCCTTTTTCATTTGGCTTTAAATCATAAGCCTCTCCAGCGCCAATTTTATGCGCCGGCATTTCATAGGGAAGTTCAGTTTTTAGAGTTTGCGGGTTTAAACCGACCTCACCCAACATGGCGCGAAGCAACCCCTCTACCTCTTTGTCGGTTTTACCATCCAGCGAAAAACCGGTGCCCATACGGCCCCTTGGATCAAGCCAGAAAAGCGTTAGGGTGGGAATATCGAAGGCCAAAGCACCCTGTCTAGATGAAAGGCTTAAAAACATCTTGGCTGACGGGTTCCACAACATCGCGGTGTGGCTGTCGTCGTTTTGTGGAAACAAGTATGAGCGGCCATAGCGCGCCACCCATTGGGCTGCATAGTGGGCCTGCAAACGAACCTCTAACATTAAATCAACTCGGCATCGGTGATAATTTCCACCAGTGAAGGACCATCGTAGGCAAGTGCCGCCTTAATCGCCGGGCCAATTTCATTTGCCTTGGTCACCTTGAAACCTCGGGCCCCGCAAATCTTGGCATAGGCCGCAAAACTGGGGTTATGCAGGCTGGTCTGCCAAACCTGCCAGTTGCCGGCAATTTGTTCTTTGGAGATTTTTCCCAACTCATGGTTATTCAAAAGAATATGCGTGATGTTCATGCGGTATTTCACGGCGGTGGTAATTTCGGCCATGTACTGGCCAAAGCCACCGTCGCCGGAAACCGAGATGACGGGACGGCCCTTGTGTTCGCCATCAACCTGCGTGGCAGCCCAGGCACCCATAGCGGCGGGAAAGGAAAACCCGATCGAGCCCAAATAGCCTGACATCAAAACCCTTTGGTCCTTGCATTCAAAATAACGGCCAAAGCTGTAGGTGTTGTTGCCAACATCGACAGCGATGACGGCGTTTCTTGGTGCCAGTTTTGAAAGCTCATGAAACACCACCGCCGAATTCAGTCCTTTGCCGCGGTCTTCTTTTCTACGGCTGGCCTTTTCACGACGCCACATTTTCCACCGTTCAGCAAGCTCACGCCGCTGATCCATGGCGTTTTTTTTGCCGAGGCCCTTTACGAAAGCTCTGGCAGTAACGCCAACCTCGCCCCAGACCGGGATATCGACGGGGTGGAATTTGCCGAGCGCCATTTGCTCAAAATCGACCTGGATAATGGGTTTTGAGGGTTCAATTCCGGTGTGGTTCGAAAAAGAGGCACCAAAAACCATCAAGAGATCAGCCTCGTTCATAAACCATGAGGCAATCGGGGTGCCGCTGCGGCCAATAACCCCTGCGGCATGGGGATGTTTATCACCAATCTGGCCCTTGGCCTTAAAGGTGGTAACAACCGGGCACCTTAATTTTTCCGCTAATTTAATCACAGCTGACATGGAATCACGGGTGCCATACCCGACAATAATTAAAGGTCGTTTAGCCTTTGAAATGGCCTTGCAAGCAGCCTTTACTGCACTTTCCGGCGGGGTGATGGCCTCTGCAGCGACCCTGCCATTTGAATTTGATGCTTTATCTCCCTTTGCAGCGGGCTGAATCTGAACTTCATCGGGGAAAATCAGATGTGAGACGTCGCGCCTTACGATCGCGTTTTTCATTGCCAGGGTCATAAGCTCGGCAT
>JAZFRG010000335.1:0-2887 GCA_036445535.1 Sphingomonadales bacterium | reverse complement strand
GTCCCCACGCGTTACTCACCCGTCCGCCACTTTCCACTAGAGCAAGCTCTAGCTTCTCGTTCGACTTGCATGTGTTAGGCATGCCGCCAGCGTTCGTTCTGAGCCAGGATCAAACTCTTAAGTTGATTTGATCCATTGTCAATCAAAGGATCCAAAGAGACCCATTGCACGAAGCTTTCGGTTGCACATTCTTAACGAATGTGCGGGCGCACAATTAGTATTGTGCATGTGTGAAAGTACGTACAACGGATGTCTTGAAAATTACAAGACCGTCGCCCGCACTTCCCTTCTTAAAAACCACAATGTCAAAGATCAAATTCTTGGGCGCAAAAGCGCGCAAAACTTCCACCCCTCGCCTTAATTTGGGGCAAAAAAAACACCGCGGGTTCCGTTTTTTTGTCTTAAAAAAACTCGCCAGCGGCGCGAATGAAAGGGGGTATAGGCGTATGAGATGCCTTTGTAAACCCTTTTTTCTACGTTTTTTCAAGAATCTTGAAAAAATTCAAAATCCCCCGGAAATCCCGCTTGGGGGAAGCATTATATACGCTCTTTTTACCTAAATTTCTAGGGGGAAGCATAATTTTTGTTTGAAAGACGCTAATTAGTAAGGAAATTGGTCCGGGAATGGGAGAATCAAAGGGTTTTTTGGCCTTTTTGATTCTTCACCCACCCTTTCCCTCTAAAACCTCTTTATTTTTCACCCCTTCAACAAATACATCCGCTACAAATCGCGGCTGATTTTACAGGCATAAACGGCACAAATTATAAAAAGCATGTATTGGAAAATCCGAATGTCATCTGAAACATTATTTCAAAGATTGTGGCAAAGCATAATTTCATTTAGTCTTTGTGGCCAAGCAGGGGGATAATGCATTTGGAAAACGTTTTCAGGAAACACTCTGTCCCGGATCTGGCCTATTTTTCTTTTGCAGTTCTGGTCGTCATTGGTGTGTCAGCGATAAATCTTTTTGATCCCATCAATATCTATTCCTTTACCCGTGATGTCTGGCATCACATGGCCGTTTTGAATGCCCTGATGGAAAGCCCCTTTGATGCCGTTAATCCGCATATTGTCTCTGATGCACCCTCGCGCACCTATATGCCCTGGTATTTCCTCATGGCGCTTATTGGCAAGGCGTTTGGCCTAAACGCGCTTCAGGTTTTAGGGGTCAGTGCCCTCCTTACCATGACCACCCTTATTATCGGGGTTCGAATGTTTGCAAAGGAATACTTTCAAAACGACTGGGCGCCTCTGGTGCTGTTGGCCAGCCTGCTTGGTGGTTGGGGGATTGAGTTTAACTATATCGGGCTCTCCAATCTGGAGACCTTTGTTTTCAGTGCCGGCTACCCGGCCAGTATAATTATGGCGCTCGGCTTTTTCGCCTGGTGGGCAGTGCTAAGATATCTAAAAAGTCCAGAGAAAAATTACTGGCACCTGGGAGTTATTCTTCTTATTACGGCTTTTTCCTTCCCTACCCACCACCTGCAGTCAGGGTTTACTATGGGAACCATGGGGGTTCTTGCTTTTTTTTCCAGGGAAGGATCCCTTAAAAAAGGAGTGTTTGTTGGGTTAGCCATTGCCGCAGGCCTGATCCTTTCAAGCTTCTGGTTTTATTATAACCCCTTCGATTTTCTACTTTTGGGCGCCAATTATGCGGGATGGGAAACGGGCCAGTTCTGGTATGGTTCTACATTCATCATTTTTCTTGTTGGAATAGGGTATTTTGGAATTTTTGGGTTTTATGATTACAAAGCGGGGCGCTGGCGGTGGGATCTTGTTATTGGCTTTTCTGCTATCATGGCGGGATTTTTTATAGGAAAAATTCTTGGCAGCCCCGTCAGTCACCGCTTTTTGCCCTTTTGGATATTTTTCCTGCATATTGGCCTGACGGGGTTTATTCTCAGTTGGCCACTAAAGCTGAAATTTAAGGAACAGATTGGTTTCCTCCCGCTATTGCAAAAGGTTGGCGCTTATTTACTGATAGCCTCGGTCTCCTATCACATTTACCATGGCATACACTTTTATTTTGCATACAAGGGATTCCATGAAGGAACACACGCCCTGCCCAATAAAGCGTTACATCCACACATTTTGGATGCTGCAAAAAAGCTGCCAACATACTTCCAACCGGGGGATGTCTTGATTGCCCACCGGGAAGCAGCCTATCCTCCCCAGGCATTTGGGATAAAGCTGGTGTCTATACCAAGACCCTTTCCCCTGGTCCCTGACATGGCTGAACGCCAAAAAGCCAGTAAGGATTTTTTCAGTGAAGGTTTTACAAATGACCGGCGATGGGAAATAATCGAAAAATACAATGTAAGCCATATTCTTTATCGCGAATATTGGGCTGAAACAGGGGTGCCTGATGCTTTAAGGGCATTTGGAGAAGTAATTTACATCAACGAAGATTTAAAACTCATCCCTATAGATTTTTCCAGAAAACCCTACCTAGGGACAAATGACGGGGACAAATAACTATGACGCTTTTGAAGTTTTTCCAAATATTTTTGGTGGTGGGGGGCATCGCCTTTGGCCAGGTTTTATTCAAAATAAGTTCAAAATCCATGTTGGGGGAAGGCCCCATTTTAAAAGCCCTGATCAATCCTTACTTGATCTCGGCGTTTGTTCTTTATGGCGGCTGTACGGTGCTTTGGGTCTACCTTTTAAGGGATATTGACCTGGCCAAAGCCTATCCTGTTTTTGCTCTTTCTTTCCTGATTGTGCCCATTTTGTCCTGGGGGCTATTAGGAGAAGGGTTTTCCAAATTTAGTCTTTATGGCGGAGTATTGATTTTAGCCGGGGTATATTTAATGAGCTTTCAGAACCAATAAGGGAAACACTCAGCATGAAAAATATTCATGATACGCTACAAAAAGAGCTGGCCAC
>JAZFRG010000334.1:0-2042 GCA_036445535.1 Sphingomonadales bacterium | reverse complement strand
GATGTTCCCTGCCCGGCAATAATATAAAAATCCTCATAGGATGGCACCAGCACCGCGTCGCGTTCCTTGGCCAACTGGGCCCCAATTTCCTCCCGGGATTCTTTTGCCGGGTCATAAAGAATAATCTCTGCGCCGTGGGAGCGGGTTTTTTCAATTTTGATCACAGGCGCTGTTTCAGGCATTACGATCGCGGCATGAACACCCAGGGTTTTTGCCGCGTAGGCCACCGCCTGACCATGGTTGCCAGACGAAAAGGCCACGACACCGGCCTTTCGCTCGGCTTCAGATAAGCGGGTCAGGCGATTAAACGCACCGCGCAGCTTGAAGGCCCCGGTCATCTGCAGGCATTCCGGCTTAACATAAATCTCAGCGCCGGTTTCCCGGTCCAGCTCGACGGATCTAAGCAAGGGGGTCCTGGTAATGCGGCCCTTAATTGCATCGGCAGCAGACAAGACATCGCTGTAGGTCGGTAATTTCATTTTTTCTTCCGCCTTTTTCGCCTGCCCCACCAAACCTCAATTCTGCGCCGCCAGCGCCGGGCCATGGCAAAATCAATCGACAGGAACAAGAGGCCCAGCGGGATCATCCAAAAGCCGAGGATCGGTAAAAACCCGAAAACGCCGCCAATGATAAATAAAATTCCCAGCGTGATCCTGATCACCCGGCTTTTGGGAAGTTTTTTGTATGAAAAAGTTTTTGGTGACATGTTTTCCTGTAACGTTTGCCCTAAAGTGATATTTGCATATAAGTTCAAAACCAGACTTTCAAACAGTTTAGGCCCAAAGCCATGACAAAAATCAAACTTTTTCTTAACCTAGCGGTGGTTTTGCCACTTTTAGGCACTCCTGGGGTGGTTTTGGCAGAGGAAGGCTGGTGCTATGCGAATTATAAGGAGGATCCCCGGTCTGCCTTTGGGTTGATTGCCGCGTTTTCGCTGGAATTGAGCAACCGCAAAGCCACAGGGCAGATGACAGAGCAGGATTTTAATTGGGCCTACGGCGAAATTGGCAAGGCCAACCAAGCCTTCGCCACCGGCGAACCCAAGGCCGGCTGCCTGCTTCTTGAAGAATTGGAAATCGAGTTTCAACTGCAACCCCGCTCTACCCCCCTTGACAATCCGGAATAAACCTTTATTTTGTTATTTTGCTAAATAACGAAATAGAAAACTTATGAGCGACGTATTTAAAGCCCTGGCCCACCCTGTGCGGCGTCAGATTTTGGAACTCCTGAAAACGGGGCCCAAGTCGGCTGGCGAAATAGCGGGCGGGGTAAACGTCTCAAAACCTACCCTTTCAGGCCATTTTGCCAAGCTGAAAGAGGCAGATTTAATCCGCTCTGAGCCCGATGGCACGACCATTTATTACACTTTGAACGTTTCGGTTTTAGAAGAGACCATGCTGGCTTTTATGGGAACCATGAACATTACTGAAGAGGGAAAGAAATGAACCTGAACAAAATTTTTTACGGAACCGTATTGTCCGCTATTTTGATGGGGGTTTTCAGCCTTTACGCCTGGTTTCAACTGCCGGAAGGGGCAATGGTCCCGGTCCACTGGAATATTGATGGCGATATTGACGGCTATGCCTCAAAAACCTGGGGCCTTTTCCTCATTCCCTTGATTACCTTGGGTTTGGGTGGGCTTTTGAAGGCCCTGCCCTATTTAGAGCCGCGCCGAAAACACCTGGAAAAATCCCCAAAGCTTATTGGCGCAACCTGGATTGGTGTGGGTTTGGTCATGTGGGTTGTCCAGATCAGCACAGTTGGCACCGCACTTGGCTGGGCAATAGACCTATTCCTGTTGCTCAGTATCGCGATCGGCTTGATGATGATGCTGATCGGCAATTACGCCGCCAAATCGCAATCGATGTTCCTGGTTGGCTTTAGAACCCCCTGGACGTTATCTTCCGAGACCGTTTGGATAAAAACCCACAGGCTTTTTGGCCGCTTGTTTATGATCGGCGGCATTATAATGATTGTCGGGCCTTTTATTTTCCCCGGGCCCCGGGCATTCTTTTACCTGATCATGGCCACGGTCATGGTGC
>JAZFRG010000333.1:0-2358 GCA_036445535.1 Sphingomonadales bacterium | reverse complement strand
CGATTCGAAGTTCTGCTCCCGGCTTCATGATTCTTGAGAGTCCGTCCAAATTATTTTCCGAAACAAAGCGGCGTTTGGCGTGCCGGGTCTTCGGCCAAGGGTCCGGGTGAAGCAGGAAAAGGCGGCCGATACTGGCGGATTTCAGGGCGCTCAAAACGTGGCGGGCGTCATCGGGATAAATGCGAATATTCTTGCATCTGCTTTCGTGGATCTTGGTCACCAGCCCGGCCACGCCATTGATAAACGGTTCGCATCCGATAAAACCGATGTCTGAATTCTGGCCGGCCTGGAGGCTTAGGTGTTCGCCCTTGCCAAAACCAATTTCAAGCCAGACATCCTTGACCTGGAAATCGAACAAGGTTTCCGGGTTGAGCGTTCCCGGGGGAGTGCTTTCTGCCTGGAATGAGACGCTGGGCAAGATGTCACGTAAAAGACGCCTTTGGCGCTGCGACAGGGTTTGGCCTTTGCGGCGTCCGTAGAATTTATCCTTGAAATCGTAATTTCCCGCCATGGGATCCGCCCCTAAAACTGGGCTTTAAGTGTTTCCACCAAATCCGTTTTTTCCCAGGAAAATGCGCCGTCATCTTCAGGTGTGCGGCCAAAATGGCCGTAGGCGGCGGTTTTGGCATAAATCGGTTTATTGAGGCCAAGACGTTCCCTGATCGCCCGCGGGCTCAGGTCAATCATTTCCATGAAAAGGGTGGGCAGCTTGTTTTCATCAACATGACCGGTATTAAAAAGATTGACATAAACCGAAAGTGGTTTCGAAACTCCGATGGCGTAGGCCAGTTGGATCAGGCAGTTATCAGCCAGCCCCGCGGCGACAACATTTTTCGCCAGATAGCGCGCCATATAGGCAGCCGAGCGGTCGACCTTGGTCGGGTCCTTTCCGGAAAATGCCCCGCCGCCATGGGGCGCAGCGCCGCCATAGGTATCAACGATAATCTTGCGCCCGGTGAGGCCGGCATCGCCATCAGGACCGCCGACAATAAACTGGCCGGTCGGATTGACATAAAACTCTTCTTCGGGGCACATCCAACCCTCGGGCAGGACACTCATGACCCGTCCGCGAACGTATTCGCGAAGGTCGGTGCCGGTAAAATCTGGTTTGTGCTGGGTTGAAACAACCACCGAAGTAGCGCCAACTGGTTTGCCGTTTTCATATTTCAGGCTGACCTGGCTTTTGGCATCAGGTTCCAGACCGGAGACCTTGCCACTGTGGCGGTCGGCCGCCATCGTGGCCAAAATTTCATGGGCGAACTGGATTGGGGCGGGCATTAAAACTTCGGTTTCCCGGCAGGCATAACCAAACATGATGCCTTGGTCACCAGCCCCCTCATCCTTGTTCCCGGCAGCATCAACGCCTATGGCAATATCAGCAGATTGTGCGTGAACATAGGAGGTAAAATCGGCCGTCGCCCAATGAAAACCGTCTTGTTCGTAGCCGATATCCTTGACTGCGCTGCGGGCAGCCTCTTCCAAAATATCAGTGGTGACACTTTCAGGGCCGCGCACTTCACCGGCAATAATAATCCGGTTGGTTGTGACCATGGTTTCCACCGCGACACGGGCGTGCGGGTCTTCCAAAAGAAATCTATCGAGAACGCTGTCAGAGATGCGGTCGGCGACCTTGTCCGGGTGCCCTTCAGACACGGATTCGCTTGTAAAAAGATAGTTTTTAATCGACACGTTACTCTCCCTTAACCCCGGGGTTTTTGTATGGTGCTCGGAATTTTTGGCTTCAAGCCCGGGTGTATACCAGCAAGGTGTGGGCACATACAAGAAAAGAAATCAATTTTTGCCGGCACATATTTCACTAAGGCCCTAATGAAGGAAAGCCGGAGAAACCGGCCCTTCTAAAACTCTGAAACATTAAACTTACTTGCCTGATTGGGCCACGGCTTTGACCAATTCAAAGGTTTTTTTCCTGACCTTTGGATCTGAAATCTTGTAATAGGCCCGAACCAGCTCAAGCGTTTCGCGTCTGGCCATTTTTTCTTGTTCAAATGCCTGTGGGCCTGAATCGCTTAAACCTCGGGCGCGTTTTCCGGTCTGATCCGGCATGTCATCAAAAAAGTAAGCGACCGGAACATCCAATATGTGTGACAACTTGTAAAGTCGGCTGGAGCCAATGCGATTGGCACCTCTTTCATATTTTTGAATCTGCTGAAAAGTAAGACCAAGGGCGTTCCCTAATTTTTCCTGACTCATACCCAAAAGCGTGCGGCGCATCCTGACTCTGGAGCCAACATGGACATCAATCGGATCTGGTGTGGACATTTTTATAGTGCCTTGATTTTGTGTAGTGTTCATTTGGTACCTTGTTTAAGGACAAACATTCAAACCTTCAAGTTAATA
>JAZFRG010000332.1:0-2454 GCA_036445535.1 Sphingomonadales bacterium | reverse complement strand
TCAGTTTTCTGGAAGGAGAAATTGGCAAAATGAACCGGCGCAAAGCCGGAATCGACACCAATCCAGCCCGCGACATTGGCTTGTTTCAGTTCCGCGATATGAAGAACCGGCTCATCGCTATCTATATAAACATCTGCCCGGGTCTCGTTGATAACGATTTTGATATGCATCCACTCATTTACTTTGTAGGTAATGGGCGCGCTGAACGAAGGCCCAAAATAAAGCTGCCAGCCGGTTAGCCCATTAAACACAGGGGTATATTGATTGGCATCTTCATTGCCCGACTGGTGCGGGCGAATGTAGAAATCTTCGCCGTTACCCGGGTCTGTAAATCTAAAATAAGCCCCAGAAAATCCACGGCCGCCATTGGTCATAATATCAAATTCTATGATCCCGTTGTGGAAATCAGCATCTTTCAGGAAAGCCGTTCCGCTTTGTAAAAAAAGTGCCTCAACGCCATCCACCATCTCCACCCGAAATTCTTCCCCGGTAATGTCCCACCGGTCATCAGAAAAAGGAACCTCTTCGGCCATCGCGGACGTGCAAAATAATCCGCTGGCAAATAAAATTGGTAAAGCTTTAATCATGGTGCAACCCCTTTAGTTTTCAATTCCTGAATTTTGCACTTTTGTTCTTCAGTAACTATTAAATTTTGCCGAACCGAGGAATAATTGCGATGAAAAGCGAAATTTCTTAAAGTTTTGCAATAAGGGAGGGGATTTATAAGGAAAGGTTTTAGTTGCTCCTGTCGCTTTGAGCGTTAAACCTGATATACCGGGCAGGGCACCAAAATGACCAAAAAAATGCTAGTGCTTAATCACTTCCTTATTGAAAGAAGCGCATGACCAAGAAATATAATCCCATCCCGTTGCCGCACCGATCTGATTATTCTGATGAGGAAATGATCAAAAGGGCCGCGGATTTTTACGACCACGCTAAAAAGCGCCATACCTGCCGCTTTTATTCAGACCGCGATGTCCCGCGCGAAATCATAGAAAAATGTCTGCTTGCTGCTGGGACCGCACCATCAGGGGCCAACCACCAGCCCTGGCATTTTGTTTTGGTCAGATCGCCAAAAGCCAAGAAAATCATCCGTAAAGCCGCCGAGGTTGAAGAGCGCGAATTTTATGCCGGCAAGGCAGGAAAGGCTTGGCTCGAGGCGCTGGCGCCGATTGGCACCGATTGGGAAAAACCCTTTCTTGAAGTTGCCCCCTGGTTGATCGTGGTTTTTGCCCAGCGCTATGGCCACGACGAAGCGGGCAATAAAATCAAACATTACTACGTTCCGGAATCGGTTGGTATTGCCACCGGGATGCTAATCACATCGCTTCATAACGCTGGTTTGTCGACCCTGACCCACACCCCGGCACCAATGAGTTTCCTGAATGAGCTGTGCCACCGCCCAGAAGTGGAGAAGCCAGTTATGATTCTTGTTACCGGCCACCCCGCAGAGGATGCCACGGTTCCCAAAGAGGCAAAAAACAAGAAAACTTTGGAAGAAATTTCCTCTCAAATCTAAAAAAAGGAGAGAAATATGGGCAGTCCGATTGTACATTTCGAGATTGTTGGAAAGGACGGCGAAAGGCTGGAGGCCTTTTACAAAAAGCTATTCGACTGGAAAATTGAACGCCAAACCCCCGGCGGCTTTCAATACGGCCACATAAAAAAAGGTGAAGCCGGCCCCATTTCTGGAGGCATTCGCCATGAACCGAAAGGCAAGGCGGATGTGGTTGTTTATTTCGCGGTGGAAGACGTGGAAGCCGCTGTGAAATCCGCCCAAAGCCTAGGCGCCACCCTCCATGTGCCGCCAAGGGAATTCGGAGACTTGAAATTTGCTGTCATCCGCGATCCCGAGGGCAATTCCATCGGCGTTATAGAAAAAAATTAAACGTAAAACTCCCCGGATTTGGTGTATAATGCCCACCAAACCTGAGGGAGGAACTCATGAAAATTAATGTGAAAGCTTTGGGCCTGGCGCTCGGGATTATCTGGGGCGGAGTGGCATTTTTTATTGGCATATGGGCAACCATGTATGGGCCGGCGGCGGTATTGGTAAACTTTATGGGTGATTTTTATTTAGGTTATGCGCCTGGTTTCCTGGGGTCAATTATTGGCTTTTTCTGGGGCTTTGTTGATGCCGGCATTGGCGGCGTCATTATTGCCTGGTTATATAACCTCTTATCGGACAAATTTGCCACTTAATAGGGGGTGACAAACCGGTTCCGGTTTGTTAAACGCTCAGTCCTTGATAAGAATTTGACGCGGGGTGGAGCAGTCCGGTAGCTCGTCAGGCTCATAACCTGAAGGTCGTAGGTTCAAATCCTACCCCCGCAACCAATTACAAAGGCCCCTGAAAAGGGCCTTTTTTAGTTTATTTCATTAAATATCATTGGCAAATTTCGCGGCAATTTGAACCCTCACCAAAAGCTTTAGCCACAACTTTTTCCAAATCAT
>JAZFRG010000331.1:0-2933 GCA_036445535.1 Sphingomonadales bacterium | reverse complement strand
GCACGCCCGGGTACAGTCCCCCCATGTTAGAAAACGCGGATTTCCTGGCTTTTTTATTGTCGCTCAAGGTAGCGCTTCTGGCGGCCCTGTTGGGCCTGCCTTTGGCGATTTTCCTGGCCTGGATATTGGCCTTTAAAAATTTTAGGGGCAAAACCGTTCTCGACCTTATCATCCACGCGCCCCTGGTGTTGCCGCCGGTGGTGATTGGCTATTTGCTTTTAATCGCGTTTTCGCCCAGCGGCTTTTTTGGTGGTTTCCTAAAAAATTCACTGGGCATTGAGATCGCCTTTACCTGGGTCGGGGCGGCGATAGCCTCGCTGTTGATGGCGCTTCCCTTGATGGTGCGGGCGATCCGCTTGTCCTTTGAAGCGGTCGACCAAAAACTGATGAAGGCGGCCAGAACCCTAGGTGCCTCCCCCAGAAAAGCTTTTCTGGATATTATGCTGCCCTTAGCCGCGCCCGGGATTATAACCGGTGGCCTTTTAGGTTTTGCCCGGGCGCTCGGTGAATTTGGCGCCACCATTACCTTTGTCTCAAACATTCCCGGCGTCACCCAGACCTTGCCGTTGGCGCTTTATTCGGCAACCCAGCAGCCCGACGGCGAAATTCGTGCGCTTTGGTTGTTGGTGCTGTCTTTGGTGATTGCCTTTGCGGCACTGGGGGCCTCCGAGGTTTTGGCGCGGCGTTTAAAGAAAAAAATTGGTGGTGAAATATGAAAGAAGCCCTGACATTCGACCTGGAGAAAACCTCAGGCGATTTTAAACTTCGCGCAACAGGCAGCTTCAAGCCCGGCATCACTGCGCTTTTCGGGCATTCCGGGGCGGGCAAAACAACCATCCTGAATATGCTGGCAGGCATTGAGCTCCCGGACGAAGGCGCGGTGGCCTATGGCGACAGCCATTTTTATAATTCGATTATGTCGATCAACCTTCCCCCTGAGAAACGCCGGATTGGTTATGTCTTCCAGGACGATGCCCTGTTCCCGCATATGACCGTTTTGGAAAATCTGGCGTTCGGCAGCCCGCGCGGCAATAAAGGCGCGCTTTGGACCAAGCTGATCAAGGTATTCGGTTTGAAAAAGCTTCTTGAGCGAACGCCTGCGACCTTATCAGGCGGTGAAAAAAAGCGCGTGGCCATTGTCCGCGCCCTGCTTTCAGACCCCCAGATTCTGCTCCTTGATGAGCCCCTGGCTAATATTGATGCCCGGCGCCGTGAGGCCTTTTTTCCCTATCTTGATATTCTCAAAAAAGAATTTGAAATCCCCATCGTTTATGTCAGCCACCAGCTGGAAGAGGTCATTAGGCTTGCCGATTACATGGCCTTTATCCGCGACGGCAAAATTGAAAAGGAAGGGCCCTTGGCGGATGTTTTTGGCACGACTGTTTTTCAATTAAGCCTTGGCAAAGCTGAGCGCGGGACCTTGCTTGAGGGCCAGGTGTTGGAGGTGGTGAGCGGCCTTGCCAAAATAGATATTGGCGGCGGCGAGCTGCTCTCAAGCGATAAAAAGCTTAAATCTGGCACAAAAATCCGGATCCGGCTGCTGGCCAAGGATGTCGGCCTTGCCCTGCAAAAACCCAAAGATATCAGTATCTTGAACATTCTGCCGTGCCGGGTTGAGGAGATCGAAAAGAACTTTTCTGGCAATGTTGAGCTGGATTTAGCCATTGAGCAAATTGCCGGAAAGAAAACCATCATCCATGCTGAAATTACCAACCGCTCGGCGCTCCAACTGAGGCTCAAAAAGGGTTTAAGCGTTTACGCACTCATAAAAGCCCTGGCGATCATCAGCCCCGCGGTTTAATTATTCCCCGGCAGCGGCGCGTTTAGCCTCTTCTTCCGCAACCATGTTTTTGACGTCGGCAAGAAGCGCCTTGGCGTCAAAGACAATGCCGTCCTTGATGGTGTAAAGCACGCCACCGACCTGCTCGGCCTGATCGGTTTCATCGTTAAGACGAAGCGCGCCAGTGCCATAAAGAACCTTGAAGTTCTGCAAGGGGTTTTCGCCGACAATCACCAGATCAGCCAGTTTGCCCATTTCAACGGTACCCAGCTCATCATCGCGGCCCAAAAGCTCAGCGCCCTTCAAGGTGGCTGACATGACCACTTCAAGCGGGTGGAACCCGGCTTCCTGCAAGAGTTCAAACTCACGGATGTAGCCAAAGCCATAGAGCTTATAGATAAACCCGGCGTCATCGCCCAAGGTCACCCGACCGCCGCGGTTTTTGTATTCGTTGAGGAATTGCATCCAGATCTGGTAATTGCGCTTCCATTCAATTTCATCCTCGGTGGTCCAATCAAACCAGTAAGAGCCGTGGGAAGAACGGGACGCCTGGAAAAAGCCCCACAGCGCCGGCCAGGTATAATCGGGCAACCATTCCTGGCCCCGGGCGGCCATTAAATCGCGGCTCGCTTCATAAATGGTCATGGTCGGGTCAAGCGTAAAATCAAGTTCCAAAAGCTCATCCATCACCGCATTCCAATGGTCAGAGCCTGGTTTTGCCGCCTGTTTCCACAGTCGGCCAGCCTGACCGAAGCGATCCTGTTCGTTCATGTAATTGTAGTCTGCTGGATAATCCTGAAGGATCCGATCGGTGAAAAGTGCCTCGGGCAACCCGTACCAATGCTCCATCGAATTCAAGCCCGCCCTGGCGCTGTCCAGGACATTCCATCTGCCGACATAAAGCTGGGCGTGGTGCATCGAGGTTCTAAGACCCTGGCGCTTGGCTTCGGCGATGGTGGCCGCCAGAAGGTCGGGGGAGGCCCCGCCGTATTTAATGCCATCGGCGCCGTCTTTTGCCAGATCCTTGACCCACTTAACCGCTTCATCCACGGTCATGTTGCCCCTGAAACGATCATGGACATTAATTCTGGGCGCGGTAATTTCGTTCCGCTGGGAGCGGCGTTTTTCGTTCATGGTCCAGTCGCGGCCATTG
>JAZFRG010000330.1:0-6703 GCA_036445535.1 Sphingomonadales bacterium | reverse complement strand
TATTTAACCCTGGGCTTTTTGCTTATTTTTGCCGGGTTCGTTGGACATCGAATCGTTGGCCTTTTTTTTGGCAAAAGTGGCAAGCTTCAGGGCCGTTTTATTACTTATTTTGGCTTAATGGCTGTGGTTCCGGTGATCGTTTTAGCGCTTTTTTCAGGATTTATTTTAGAAAGAGGAATGAAAAACTGGTTTTCTGATCCGGTTCGAACCACCCTGAACAACTCATTGGAAGTAGCAGAGGCCTACCTTGATGAACACCGAATGGTCATTCAGGGCGATGTTTTAGCTATGGCTTATGACATTAATTCCCAGGCTTTGAATGTCGCCCAAAATACCCGTTTTTTGCAGCTGCTTGTTGAGGACCAAATGGCCAAACGCTCCCTCGACGAGGCGGTGGTTTTTGATGGCAGCGGGACGGTTCTTTCCGAAGCTTCAACAAGGTTTTCGCTTTCTAGTTCAAGGGTTTCTAGAGACATTCTTGATCGCGCCCAAACCGGGGAACTTATTCTAGTCTCAAATACTGACGAAGACCGGGTAAAGGCCTATTTGAAGCTGGATGCTTATGCCGATGCTTACCTTTACGTTAGCCGGTTTGTTGACCCAAGAGTTTTGGGGCACCTGGAAACCACCCGGGTGGCGTTCAGTGAATATGAAGCGCTTGAGCAAGACAGGTCAAACCTTCAATTAAGTTTTGAACTTGTTTTCGGGGTTTTAGCTTTCTTCCTCCTGCTGGTGGCAATTTGGGTGGGTTTTCTTGTTGCCGGCTCAATGACGACCCCGATTAGTAATCTGGCAGATGCCGCGGAAAAGGTTGGCCAGGGTAAATTTAGAACCCAGCTTCCAACCAGCACTGCCAAGGATGAAATTGGCACCCTTAGCCGCGCTTTTAGTCGGATGACCAGAAAACTGGAAAGCCAGCAAAAAGACCTGAAAACTAAAAACATCCAGCTGGATGAACGCCGGCGTTTTACCGAAGCTGTTTTGTCCGGTGTTTCGGCAGGGGTCATAGGCCTGGATAAAAGAGGAAACATTAATTTACCTAACCGGTCTGCCTGCAACTTTTTTGGCAAATCTGCAAAGGCCCTTGAAGGGAAAAGATTTTTAACCCTGATGCCCGAACTTAAACCGCTTCTTTGCCGGGTGATGGAGGCAGGGGACGATGCCGCCCAAGGCCAGGTTACGGTTAAATTAGCAGGCAAAGAACGCACCCTTTTGGTCAGAATTGCGGCTGAGATTAACAATTCAATCATTGGCGGTTACGTCATTACTTTTGATGACATCACCGATCAGCTTTCCGACCAACGCACCGCAGCCTGGGCGGATGTTGCCCGGCGAATTGCCCACGAAATTAAAAATCCACTTACCCCAATTCAACTTTCGGCAGAAAGGTTGAAAAGGAAATACGCAAAAACGCTGCCAGAGGATGATCCGGTTTTTGAACAATGTACTGAAACCATTATTCGTCAGGTTGGTGATTTAAGACGCATGGTAGATGAGTTTTCATCCTTTGCCAGGATGCCAAAACCAATCTTCAGGGAAGAAAGCCTGAACGCGATTGTCAAACGCGCGCTGTTTTTACAAGAGGTGGCTTCGCCAAATATAATCTTTAAATTGGGTATTCCCAAGGACGATATTCTGATTGGATGCGACAGCCGCCAGATTTCCCAGGCGATGACAAATATTTTGAAAAATGCAGCTGAATCGATTTCGGAACGGGCCAGCAATGACGGCAAAAAAACCAACGGGGAAAATATTGGGCATATCAATATCACCCTCAAAAAATCAAATGGGTTTGCTGATATTATGGTTGAGGATGATGGCAGCGGGTTTCCAGATGGTCAGGTTGAAAAGCTGGTTGAGCCCTATGTTACAACCCGGGAAAAAGGGACTGGGTTAGGACTTGCCATTGTTCGGAAAATTATGGAAGACCATAAAGGCCAGATTAAACTTTCAAGCCGGGAAAGGGGACAAGGGGCTATGGTAACCCTTAGCTTTGATCTGAAGGCAAAACGGACCAACATGGCCGATGGGCAACCAAACCAGGGGCGCGAAACAACCTCGGGAAATGGAAAAGAGAAAGTGAGCAGGCATGGCGCTTGATATTTTAATTGTCGATGATGAGCAGGATATCCGCGAGCTAATCGGGGGAATTCTGAATGATGAGGGCTATAGCACCAGGCTGGCTGCCGAAAGTGAAACCGCTTTGGCTGAGGTCGAATCTCGGCTTCCCTCGTTGGTCATTCTGGACATCTGGCTCAGAAATTCAAAACGCGATGGTTTGGAAATTTTAAAAATCCTGAAAAACCGCAACAAAAATCTTCCCGTAGTGATGATTAGCGGTCATGGCAATATTGAAACTGCTGTTGCAGCCATTAAACTGGGGGCCTACGATTATATTGAAAAACCGTTCCAGACCGACAAGCTTTTGCATCTTGTTAATCGGGCAACCGAGACCGAGAGGCTTCGCCAGGAAAATGAACGCTTAAAGAAAAAAGCCGGCCATGTTGAAGACTTAACCGGCACCTCGCCAACTATGGTCCAGCTAAAGCAAACCATCAGCCGGGTTGCGCCGACCAACAGCCGGGTGATGATTTCGGGCCCAACCGGGGCCGGTAAAGCGGTGGTGGCCAGGTTAACCCATCAACAATCCGCCAGGGCAAGTGGAGCCTTTTTAATCATCAATGCGGCAACCATCCGGCCCGATAATATGGAGCAGGAACTCTTCGGCGTTGAATTAAATGGTAGAGTGGTCAAAACCGGGGTTTTTGAGCGCGCCCATGGCGGCACACTTTTGTTGGATATGGTTGAAGAAATGCCCTTCGAAACCCAAGCAAAAATTTTGCGGGTTTTGACCGAACAGCGCTTTATCCGGGTAGGAGGCTCAAAAGAAGTTCAGGTCGATGTCCGGGTCATGAGTACCTCGGGCAATGATTTACAGGCCTGTATTCAAAACGGGACCTTTAGGGAAGATCTTTTTCACCGGCTCAATGTTGTCACCATAGAAGTGCCGCCCTTGGGCGAACACCGTGAAGACATTCCTGTGCTGGTCGAACATTTCCTGGATAATGCCGCAGCCTCGACCGGATATCCCAAGAAAAAAATCACCGAGGATGCCATGGCATCCTTGCAGGCTTATGAATGGCCCGGCAATGTCAGAGAGCTTAAAAACCTGATTGAGCGCCTTTTGATCCTAAGCCAGGGCGGTGGCGAGACCGAAAAGGAAATGATCTCGAGAGACCTTTTACCGGCAAATGTCAGGGGGGAAGCCCCTAGTGTCCAGGGCGCAAGCAGCGATCCAAATTTAATGTTCCAGGACTTAAAGGAAGCCCGGGCAACCTTCGAGCGCGAATATATCAGGTTTCATTTGGCCCGCTTTAGCGGCAACGTTTCCAGAACCGCAGAGTTTATTGGCATGGAGCGCTCGGCCCTTCATAGAAAATTAAAGCTTTTGGGGTTGAGTGTCGAAACCAAAATTTCTGTTCAGGCAAAAATTTCAGTGCAGGAATGGGTTGATAAAGACGGTAAAAGGACCCAGGTAGAGGTCAAACGAACGAGGTCGGGGTAACAACGTATGAAAGTTATCATTTGCGGGGCAGGCCAGGTTGGTTACTCAATCGCCCAATACCTGGCCAAACAAAACAATGATATCACGGTGATTGACCAGGCACCGGACCTGGTTTTAAAGCTTCGTGAGAGTTTGGATGTCCAAGCCATCAACGGCCATGCTTCGGATCCTGATACGCTCGAATTGGCCAATGCCGCTGATGCCGATATGATCATTGCGGTGACCAATTCCGATGAGGTAAATATGGTCGCCTGCCAGGTCGCCGAAACTCTGTTCAAGATCCCCATGAAAATTGCCCGGATCAGAAACCGAAGTTACCTGAAGCCAATCTGGGCGGACCTGTTTGGGGCTAAAAAGCTGCCCATCGATTTCATTATTTCCCCAGAAGAAGAAACCGCGCGGGCGATTATGCGCCGCATTGAGGTCCCCGGGGTTTTCGATATTGTTCCTTTCGTTGAAAAAAAGGTCAGCGTCGTTGGTTTGATTTTAGAGGAAAATTGCCCCGTGGTTGATACCCCGCTGGGCCAGCTCTCCGGACTTTTTCCGGACTTACATATTACGGTAATGGCGATCGTCAGAAACCGGAAAATGTTTATCCCGACCATCGATGATCAGATGAAGGTGGGCGACAATATTTATTTTGCGGCTGAGCAATCCCATGTCGCCCGGGCGATTATTGTATTTGGCCATGAGGAAAAAGAAGCCCGCCGGATCGTCATTATTGGGGGCGGTAATGTCGGCCTGTTTTTGGCCAGGGGCCTCGAGCAGAATTCACCCAAGCTTAACGTCAAACTGATTGAGCACGGTAAAGAGCGGGCTGATTTCTTGGCCAGCAAGTTGAAAAAAACAGTGGTAATTAACGGCGATGGCCTTGAGGAGTCTATTCTTCAGGAAGCCAATATTCAAAGCGCTGAAACCGTGGTGACGGTCACCAACGATGACGAGGTCAATGTTCTGTCTGCCCTCTTGGCTAAACGGCTGGGGGTGGGGCGCGCCATCGCCCTGACCAACAAGCCTATTTACGGCCCGCTTATCACCTCGCTTGGCATTGATGCTTTTTTGGATCCAAAAGAAACCACAGTTTCAACGATCTTGCAGCACATCCGGCGGGGTAAAATTAGGAACCTGCACTCGGTCCGTTACGGTGAGGCTGAGATTATGGAGGCCGAAGTTTTGGAAACCTCGCCATTGTTTGGCAAACCGCTCCGGGACCTGAAACTGCCCGATGGTATTATCGCCGGCGCGGTGGTCCGGGGGGAAGAGGTTATTATGCCCAGGGGGGATACTGTTCTTGAGGTTAAAGACCGGGTTGTTTTGCTGGCCTTTTCAAGCGCCATTAAAAGCGTGGAAAAACTTTTCGCAGTTCGGCTTGAGTTTTTCTAAGACTTCCCATAAACAGAATAACTATAAAAGGGCCGGATCAACCGGACCAAATAAAGGTAGAGTCCAAATTATGTCAGAAAAGCCTAAGCAATTGCAGGACGTTTTCCTGAATCAAGTCAGAAAAGAAAAAGTTCCCGTCACCGTTTTTTTAATGAACGGTGTGAAACTTCAGGGGATGATTTCATGGTTTGACAGTTTCTCGATCCTGTTGAAACGAGACGCCGCCGGCCAGCTTGTTTATAAGCACGCCATTTCCACAATCATGCCCTCCCAGCCGCTGGAGCTTTATTCGCCGGACGAGGAAGAGGGCGACTAGCCACCCCCGGGTTAGTTGTTTGGAAATTTCCATGCCTGAAAATAAAGGCGATAAATTAATCTCCCGCGAAACTTTGCGGGAACGCGCCCTGGTGCTGCACCCGTCCGTCCATGCCCTAAAGCCCAAGGTTCAGCTGGAAGAGGCGGTTGGTCTTGCACTAGCGATTGGCCTTGAAGTTGTTTTGGCCGAAGTGGTTGAGCTGGGACGGCTAAACCCTGCCACACTAATTGGTTCCGGGCGTATTGAAACCTACGCTGAGCTGGTCGAGCAGGAAGACATTTCCATCGCCATTATCGATGCCGCGCTTAGTCCTACTCAGCAACGTAATCTGGAACGTGCGTTGGGCACAAAAGTCATTGACCGGACCGGGTTGATCCTGGAGATTTTTGGCGAGCGTGCCCGCACCTCTGAGGGTGTGCTTCAGGTCGAGCTTGCCCAGTTGAACTACCTGAAAAGTCGTTTGGTAAGAACCTGGACACATTTGGAGCGACAACGTGGCGGCGCCGGGTTTATGGGCGGCCCTGGCGAGCGTCAGATCGAATCGGACAGACGCCAAATCCAGGAAAAAATAACCCGGATCAAAAAGAATTTGGTAACCGTTGCCAAACGCCGCGCCTTGCACAGGAAAGCGCGGAAAGAAGTGCCTTACCCGATCATTGCTTTGGCGGGCTATACCAACGCCGGCAAATCGACGCTTTTCAATCGCTTGACCGGGGCCGAAGTTGAAGCCGATTCCAGGCTTTTTGAGACCCTTGATCCGACCCTGAGGTCCATTAAATTACCCGGCGGGCGTAAGGTTATTCTGTCCGACACGGTTGGCTTTATTTCTGATCTTCCGACCGAACTTGTCGCCGCCTTTAAAGCCACCCTTGAGGAGGTTCTGGAGGCCGATCTTATTCTCCATATCCGTGATGCTTCGAACCCTGAGATGGAGGACCAGAAAAAAGACGTCGAGGCAGTACTTGCCACCTTGGGTGTTGATGAGGACACCCCCATTGTTGAAGTGTTCAACAAAACCGATCTTTTAGCCCCAGAACTTGCTGAAATGTTTGGAGCAAATGGCGTCTCTGCCCTCACAGGCCAGGGGGTAAACCGGTTGCTAGAGGGGATAGCGGGTAGTTTTGATGCCCTTGAACCCGCGGTCATCGTCAAGCTGGATGAAAAGGATGGCAAGGCCAGGGCCTGGCTGTACCAGCATGGCTCGGCGGTAAAGAAAACCAAGGGCGGGCTAAGGCTGAAGTTAAACCCCAAAGCCATTGGCCAGTTTAAAAAGGAATTTCCCGAGGTTAAACTTAAAAAGAACCGTTAATCAGTAATCTTTGCCGCCTGCCACAGGGCTTCCATTTCACCGAGCGTGACATCTTCAAGCTTTTTGTTATCTTTTTTAAGCGCCTCTTCGATGTATTTGAAGCGGCGCACAAATTTGGCATTGGTGCTTC
>JAZFRG010000329.1:0-3190 GCA_036445535.1 Sphingomonadales bacterium | reverse complement strand
CCATACGGGAGTCTACACTTCCAGAATATAGTATTGCAAGACCTGACCCCTATTCTTTGCCTATTCTTTGACCCCTATTCTTCATCGCAGCGACCTTAATTCTATTTAAATATAGGGTGGTCTTTGGTAGGATGGGTTCTTCTTTCAAATCCACCCCCTATGAAATTTTTCTCTTTCAAAAATAACCAGGAAAACACCTTGCTCGTATCCATTTTTTTAATGGGATTTACCACCCTATTATTTGAAATCCTGCTAACGCGAATTTTCTCTGTCACCATGTGGTACCATTTTGCTTTTGTCGCCATTTCATTGGCGTTATTTGGGATTGCCGTCAGCGGCGTTGTAACGCGGGTTTTTCACAGGTTTTTTCAAGGCGAAAAAGCCCTTTTGCATATGGCTTGCAGTTGTCTTTTCTTGGGAATCGCCATTCCTCTGGGTTTTAGCATCGATCTTAAAATTCCATTTTTGCCTTTTGACGCATCCCAAGCAAGAACCGACGTCCATATCTTGAAACCCTATTTGCTATTTTCCTTGAAATTTTTGGCGCTAGGCCTGCCCTTCTTTTTAGCCGGCCTGACCGTCATTTTAGCCTTTATCCATTTTCCCCAAAAAACCACCCGTATCTACTTTTCGGATCTAGTGGGTGGGGGTATTGGCTGCGCCTTTGCTGTACCCCTATTGCATATCTTTTCCGCACCTACGGCGATTTTATTTTTAGCCGTCTTCCCCCTTTTTGCAGCCATTTTACTTTTTCGCTACTTGGCCCATTTTAAACTCTGTTGGATCAGCGTTATCGCTATCCTTTTGGCCCTGGGGCTGGTTGGTTTTAATGAATCAAAAACGTGGATACAAATTGATAAAGTAAAGAGCTACGATCCCAGGCTTACGCAAGAGCCTGAAAAACCCAAGGTCTTTGAGGCTTGGAATGCAATATCGCGCGTTGCAGTTCACCCCTTGAATGTCTCGTATTCTCCCGCCCTTTGGTTTTATGGCAAAAAACCCACACGTTATCCCCTGGTTTTAGAGGTCACCAATGACGCCGGCGCACGTACCTTTATCTTTCCCAAACTCCCCTCTTCTGATTATGCGATCATTTTTCGCAACGATGTAAGCGATGCGGTCTTTGCCGTCAAAACAAATCCCGAGGTTTTGGTTATTGGGGTTGGTGGTGGCAAAGATATTCTTTCAGCCCTTCACTTAGGAGCTAAAAAAGTTACCGGCGTTGAACTCAACCCGCTCATGATTGATGTGGTTCAAAAGGAGTTTGGAAAGTTTTCTGGACGTCCTTATGATGATCCTCGGGTTCAAATTGTCATCGATGAAGGCCGTAATTATATCGCCAGTCACAAAAAGAAATACGATGTTATCAAAATTTCCGTAACCGATACTTGGGCGGCCAGTGCCATGGGGGCCTATGCCCTATCGGAAAATTATTTATACACCGTTGAAGCCATGAAAGATTACTTAAACCACCTAAAACCCGGTGGTTATTTATCCATTACCCGCTGGTATCCTCAGGAATCGCTGCGGTTGCTTTCGCTTACCCAACACGCTTTCAATGAAATGGGAATCCCTGATCTTAAAAATCGGCTGCTTATGGCACGCAATAACAAAACCTTAACCCTGCTTCTAAAAAATGGGATCCTTGAAGATCATGAAATTTTGGCTTTTATTCAAAACGCTCAACAAGGCCATTTTGTAACCGTTCATCCGCAATCTGTAAAAAAGGAAAAAGCGGAAAATTTTTGGGACTCAATGCATCTAGCTATTTTAAACCGAAATGATTTACCGGGCCTGAAAGGAAAAGTAAGCCTTGATATTTCGCCCCCCACTGATAACCGTCCCTTTTTCTTTAATTTAGTTAATTTTTCGCAGGCCCAAAAAGGGGAATATGGCGGAAACACCGGTTTTATTTTTCAACACGGAAGAGCCTTGGCATTACTCCTAGGACTATTAAAAATTACCGTTACGCTGGCCTTCTTATTTTTGTTAGTCCCCCTCTGGTTTCTTCCCAAGGAGAAAAAGGTTTCCCTATCTTGGCTTGGCCAAAGCCTTTATTTTTTTGGTTTGGGTTTTGGTTATTTATTGGTGGAAATTCCCATCTTGCAACAACTAATTTTATTTCTGGGTCATCCCACCTATTCCCTTACGGTAGTATTATTCACCATGCTGGTTTCCAGTGGACTCAGTAGTTTGATTGCCGGCGAAATAAAGGAAAAAAACAGAAGTTTTATTACGAAAATCCTCATTGGTGCCATCTTGGTTTTGATTTTACTTAGTCAATTCTTACCGTTTTTCATCCAAGTGACCATTCAGTTTCCCATTGCCTTGCGCATTCTTTTAGCCATGACCATTATTGGACCCATTGGTTTTCTCTTGGGCATTCCGTTTCCCTTGGGACTCCGCGAGATTCAAAAGTCGGATCCAGGATTTACCGCGTGGGCTTGGGCAATTAACGGTGCAGCTTCAGTCGCAGCGCCTGTGGTGGCAATGGTTTTGGCCATTCGCTTTGGTTTTGCCGCCGTTTTTATGACAGGGGCTTTCGCCTACGGTCTTGCCTTGGTCAGTTTTCTAATGATTTATGGTGGAAAATGGTCGTCTCCGGTGAAAGCCAACCGAAACCTTTAGCAGTGACTTGGTCTGACCTCATCGACGAACTTGCGGCAACAGTCATTCTCTTTGTTTCGATCATTGCCGCGATGTCGGTCAAGGTCATCTCCGAAAAAGAAACTGCCTATATCTACCTTTTTCTTTATGTGGAATTAAGACCACCGGCAAGCGATGCGCATCAAAGGCACAAAAAGCCACCAAAGGGAATGAGAAAGTACCGGCATCATTAAGTTGATTCTCGAAGCATGGACGCACGAGCGTGCGCCTGAAGCCCTTCAAGCGTGGCTAGGCCGCTGGCATCACTGTAAAGAATCCGCGCTCGTTTACCGTTTTGAATCTGGATCCAGGTGCGCGCGCGCAGGAAATTGAAAACCGAAAGCCCGGCTGTGTGTCTCGCGGTCTGACTGGTGGGTAAGACATGATTCGGTCCGGCACCGTAGTCGCCGATCGCCTCTGCACTTGCGGCGCCGGGAATAGGGGGAAGTCGGGATAGAAATACGGCGCGCTTCATTTTAGGGTTCGGTGGCTATTCCATAGATTTCCCTATGGGCCTCAGTCCGACTCCCATGACTCGCGTTTC
>JAZFRG010000328.1:0-2699 GCA_036445535.1 Sphingomonadales bacterium | reverse complement strand
CCCCCAAGGGCATAATCGCAACGCAACCCATATCTTCCAGGGTTTTTGCGGCGATCGGGTCATCGTTGGTGTAAACCATCACCTTGAAACCTTCTTTAATGAGGACTTCTGCGGCTTCAAAAGTTGCAGGCATATTGGGATACAGGGTTTTCGGGTCGCCCAGAACTTCCAGTTTGACCAAATCCCAGCCCCCTGCTTCGCGCGCCAAACGCAAGGTCCGGAGAGCATCGTCGGTGGTAAAACACCCGGCGGTATTGGGCAGGTAGGTATATTTTTTGGGGTCGAGGAAATCCATCAACATTGGCTGGTTTGGGTCCGATATATTTACCCGGCGTACCGCAACGGTGATGATCTCAGCCCCCGAAGCCTCAGCGGCAGCGGCATTTTCATGAAAATCCTTGTATTTCCCGGTGCCAATGATGAGCCGGGATTTGTATGCCTTGCCGGCAACAATAAAGGGGTCTTTTTCCCGGTGATCGCCGCCGCCGATGAAATGAACGATCTCCAGTTCATCCCCTGCCCCAATGGTGGTTTTATCGAAGGCGGATTTTGGGACAATCTCACGGTTGCGCTCAAGCGCCACTTTATCCCCCGAAAACCCAAGCTCCTTTAAGAGCGCCCGCGCGGTCAGCCCTGGCTTAATTTTCTTTGGCTCGCCATTTAGTGTAATTTCAATCACGGTTTTGCTTTCCTCACGTCCTTCAAATCTATATAAAGCCCCTCTTTACTTAATGCAATTTCAAGGAACCTCAACACCTAAGGCTGTGAGTTTTTAAAAAAATGAACGTTTCAAACTTAAAACCGGTTTTTGTCCTGAACGGACCCAACCTCAATCTTTTGGGGACCAGAAATGTCAACGTTTATGGCGCTAAAACCTTAGACGACATTGAGGCCGGGCTATTGGATAAAGCCGCCCAACTAAAGTTATCCATAGACTTCAGGCAATCCAATCAGGAAGGCGATCTGATTACCTGGTGCCAAGAGGCTGGGGAGGCCGCTTCAGGCCTCATTATCAACGCCGGCGGCTACACCCACACCTCGGTTGCCTTAAGAGATGCGCTGGAGCCCTTGACCATCCCGGTCTATGAGGTTCACCTGTCAAACATCTATGCCAGAGAGGATTTCAGGCGCACTTCGCTCTTGAGCGAACACGCGGTGGGTGTTATTGCCGGATTTGGTGAGGCCGGTTATCATTTTGCACTTGAAGAATTGGCTAAAAAGCTGACATAAAGACATCATCAGATTACTTAAAGGGGTTTGAGGGCATGGCCAAATTAACCGACGCAAAGAAAACGATAAAGGAACTTTCCGATCTTCTCGGCAAGAACAACTTATCGGAAATTGAAATTGAACAGGACGGCCTGCGCATCCGCGTCTCGCGCGCTGGAAGCACCCCCGTTGCCGCCCCTGCCCCGGCCACCACGCCGGTTCCTGCTGCCAAAGAGACCGAGGCCCCGGTTGATAGCGCCAGCCACCCCGGGTGTGTGAAATCACCCATGGTCGGCACCGTTTATGTCGCCCCAGAGCCTGGGGCTGACCCTTTTATCTCGGTTGGGGATGCCGTCAAAAAAGGCCAAACCCTGTTTGTCGTTGAAGCGATGAAGGTGATGAACCAGATCAGCGCCCCAAGGGCAGGTAAAATTAAAGAAATCCTGGTTAGCGATTCCCAACCGATTGAATTTGACCAGCCGTTAGTGGTGATTGATTAGGTTTGGAACCCAGCTATGTTTGAAAAAATTCTCATCGCCAACCGCGGGGAAATAGCCCTTCGCATCCACCGGGCCTGCCACGAAATGGGCATCAAGACGGTTGCAGTTCATTCCACCGCGGATGAAAATGCCATGCACGTCCGCCTGGCAGATGAAAGCATCTGTATTGGCCCCCCTTCGTCCGCTGAAAGCTATCTTGATATTCCGGCGATTATTTCTGCTGCCGAAATTACCGGCGCAGATGCCATCCATCCGGGCTATGGATTTTTATCCGAAAACGCCAAATTTGCCGACATCGTAGCCGACCATAAAATCGCTTTTATCGGGCCCTCGGCCGATCATATCCGCCTGATGGGCGATAAAATCAAGGCCAAGGAAACCGCCAAAACCTTGGGCATTCCAGTGGTTCCAGGTTCTGTCGGGGAAATTAAGGACGCAGAGGAAGCCAAAAAGGTCGCCAAAAAAATTGGTTTCCCGGTGATCATCAAAGCGTCCTCCGGCGGCGGCGGCCGTGGTATGAAGGTGGTTCGAAATGAGGGCGAGGTTGAAAACGCTTTCAGGGCGGCCCGCACCGAAGCCAAAGTGGCCTTTGGCGATGATGCGGTTTATATGGAAAAGTTTCTCTTAAAACCCCGCCATATTGAATTTCAGGTTATGGGCGATAACCATGGCAATGCGGTTCATATGGGCGAGCGCGATTGTTCGCTGCAGCGCCGTCATCAAAAAATTCTGGAAGAGAGCCCCTCGCCTGCGATCAACGATGACCAACGCCATGAGATGGGTGAAATTGTTGCCAAAGCGGTGCGCGAAATGGGATACAGCGGCGCCGGCACTGTTGAGTTTTTGTACGAGAACGACGAATTTTATTTCATCGAAATGAACACCCGGCTTCAGGTTGAGCATCCGGTCACTGAAATGATTACCGGGCACGACCTGGTCAGAAATCAAATCAGAATCGCCGCCGGTGAAAAACTCCCCTACCGCCAACAG
>JAZFRG010000327.1:0-11391 GCA_036445535.1 Sphingomonadales bacterium | reverse complement strand
AAAAGCCTTCAATTGGTTTTTGGTGCGGCGAAGATTAAAGAAAAGTTTTTTCTGGGCGGCGGTGGTGCCGATTTTCACCAGCGACCAGGATCTAAGAACATATTCCTGGATCGAGGCCTTGATCCACCACATCGCATAAGTGGCGAGCCTAAATCCGCGTTCCGGGTCAAAGCGTTTTACCGACTGCATCATGCCGACATTGCCCTCAGAGATCAGCTCGTTGACCGGCAGGCCATAGCCACGGTAGCCCATGGCAATCTTGGCGACAAGGCGCAAGTGACTTGTCACCAATTGGTGGGCGGCATCACGGTCTTCGTGTTCCACCCAGGCCTTGGCCAGCATGTATTCCTGCTCTTTTTCAAGCATGGGGAATTTCCGGATATCCTGAAGATATCTGGAAAGGGAAGCATCATTACTAATTGTTGGTAGGTTTTTACCTGCCACGGTTACCTCGCGTCATTGCCAGTATTAAATGTAAGTACGTCTTTGAGTATATAAATATATCGAACCGATATAACAATAGTTTTTTTTCGATAGATTGTCAAGCTTTTAGGGCCTGGGTGAGCGCCTGCATATCAGGTGGCATGGGGCTTTCGAAGGTTTTTACCTCCTTTGTCGTCGGGTGGGTAAATGACAAGAAAAAAGCATGCAAGGCTTGGCGCGGGAAGTTTTTAATGGCGGTTTCTGCAGATTTTCCTTTAAGGGTCTTTGGCACGCGGCCCCGAGAATACAAAGGATCGCCGATCAATGGGTGGCCAATATGGGCCATATGGACCCGGACCTGGTGGGTTCTTCCGGTCTCAAGCGTGCATTCCACCACCGAGGTCCAGGGCAAAACCTCTTTCACAAGGTAGTGGGTGACAGCTTCCTTGCCCTTTTTATCCGAGACCGCCATTTTTTTCCGGTTCACCGGGTGGCGGGCAATCATGGTCTCAATCCGGCCTTCCACCGGGTTGGGGGTGCCGGTGACGATGGCTTTATATTTCCGTGTCAGCGAATGCTTGGCAAACTGTTTCGAGAGCCGGTGGTGGCTGGTGTCGTTTTTGGCGACCACCATTATTCCAGAAGTGTCTTTATCCAACCTGTGGACAATGCCCGGGCGGCGGACCCCACCGATGCCTGATAAACTGTCGCCGCAGTGATAGAGAAGCGCATTAACAAGCGTGCCGGAATAATGCCCAGGGGCCGGATGGACCACCAGCCCCGCTGGTTTTTCGATGACGATGACATCCTCATCCTCAAATAAAATGGTAAGCGGGATGTTCTCAGGCTTTGGAATGGGCTCAATGGCCTCGGGAACCCTGACCTTATAAACCTGACCCTCTTGAACTTTAGTTGAGGGGTCGGTAACCGGGGTGCCGGAAGACGTAACCAGCCCGTCTTGCATCAGGGCTTTTAGGCGGGTCCGCGACAGATCAGGCAAAAGCGTTGCCAGGGCCTTATCAAGGCGGGCACGGGCAAGATCTTCGGTTACCACTGCGGTGTGGATTTTTGCAGCCAATTCGGTCATACACTGGTCTTCTTTTAAAATTTTGGGCAGGATAGCCTTATGCCAAGCGAAAAAACATTAAAAAGAATCGTTATTTTCCTGGGGGTCCTTTTGGTGGCAGGGTTTCTTGTTGTGGTGGGGACAATTATTTATCGGGCCATGGATTTGGGAGAGGGAAAAAAGCCAACGGATGAGGCTGCAGTTTTAACTATTCCCGGGGATGCAACCCCCCTGGGCATGTCAAAAGAAAATGCGGTGATAATTCTAAAGGTTAGAAATGCCGAGGGCGAAATTGAAGAGCTGGTTTTTGATTCATTAACCGGCGATTATCTTGGAAAACTTGTTCGGGATGATTAGATGGAAATTCCAGCAAAGGTTTTGGATTTAATTGAAGCGGAAGCCATAAAAGCTTTTCCCAAAGAATCCTGCGGCCTTCTGGTTGGCAAAAAAAGGGTGGATCTTTTTATTGAGGCGATTCCGGCACCAAATCTTTCCCCAGGTCCAGATCAATTTTTAATCGACCCGGAATTTCACCTTAAAACCCAGCGGGAACTCCGGGAACAGGGGTTGGAGATTATTGGCGTTTATCATTCGCATCCGGGCGGCGACTCTACCCCGTCAACTCGCGATCGGGCAGGGCCCAATACCCCCGGTTTTTACTGGTTGATAACTTCCCTGGCAGAGAAAACAAGACCAAAAACGTCACTTTTTAGGGAAAACCCTACTGAAAACGGGTTTACTTCACGGAACTTTGATAAAGTGCCCTTGCAAATTGAGAAATTTGTGGCCTAGAATTCCGGCTCTTAATTTTAATAGAGGAGACGAGGAATATGCCGTCCGGCACAGTAAAGTGGTTTAATGGCCGCAAGGGTTTTGGTTTTATTATCCCTGAGGATGGGGACAAGGACGTTTTTGTTCACATCACCGCGGTCCAAGAAGCGGGTCTTGAGGGCCTTGAAGAAGGTCAAAAGGTTGAATTTGAGATTGTAGACGGCCCCAATGGGAAGCCCGTCGCTTCCGATCTTAAAACCGTTTAATCCTATTGTTCTTTTAAGGTTTTATGCCCCTATTTGGGGATAACCTTTGGCACGACCATTTTTTCCCCGGCCAATTTAATCCAGGCCGGGTTAAGTCCCTCTGCAACCTCTACCCCAACCCTGATTTGGGCCAGGGTTAAATCCGGATTGGTAAAATCCGGCTTGGTTTTGTAACTAACCGCTGCCCCGCCAAAAAAGTAATACCCGGTTTCCCCTGAGGGCAGCACCTTGTATAAATCTTTGTAGGTCCGGACATTATACACCAGCGTGAAAATTTTAGTGGTCTCCCCAACAAGTTCAAAGCCAATCGCTGGCCCCCGCCAAAAAACTTTTTTAGGGGTTAAATTTTTACTGAAAAACCGACCATCGCCAAAACGGTACCCAATTTCGGTTATGCCCGCATCTTCCTCACCAAAATAATAAGCATCCGGGGCCCCTTTATCAGCAAAAGCCCGTTTTATGACGGCACGAAGGGCCTCAGAGTACTCAGGGCCAAAAAATTCCCCGGCGGCTTCAAGAACCTCTTCCAATGAATAGGTTTCAAGAGGTAAAAGGGTAGATTTTTTTTGAGCCTGGGCGGAAAAGGAAAAACCAAAGCTAAATAACCCCAGAATCAGGAGGGTTGAAAAAAATCGGGACAGGTAAATAAACATCGGCATTTTCCTCATCACATAATTGTAAAAACGTTTTAAAGGATTGACGTTTTAAAACCAAGCCCTGATGTATATGGTAACAGAAAATTCAAGTGGGGGACGCCTATGCGCGGTTTAATGCAACATTGGCCTTTGTTAATTTCTCAGATAATTGACCATGCCGAGCATTTTCATCCCAAAGTCGAAATTGTAACCCAGGCTATTGAGGGTGGCCGCCACCGCCACACCTACAAGGACTTTGCTTTGCGGGCGCGAAAAGTCTCACAAAGCTTAAACCGGCTTGGCATTAAAAAAGGCGATACCGTCGGCACGCTGGCCTGGAACACCTACCGGCACCTTGAACTTTATTACGGGATTCCGGGCATGGGCGGAATTTGTCATACCCTGAACCCCAGATTATTCCCGAAACAAATTGCCTGGGTGATTAACCACGCTGAGGACAAGGCGCTGTTTTTTGACCTGACCTTTTTGCCCCTTGTGCAAGGCCTGGAAGAGTATCTGAGTACGGTCAAGCACTTTGTGGTTATGGCAGCCCGCGAACACATGCCCAAATCTTTGCCGGCCCATTATCTTTCTTACGAAGAGTTGCTTGAAGCCGAGGACGGCGACTATCAGTGGACCAAAATGGATGAAAACGATGCTGCCGCCCTTTGTTATACCTCTGGCACAACCGGGGATCCCAAAGGGGTTTTGTATTCCCACCGTTCAACCGTTTTACACGCCATGGCGATTATTGCCCCGGATGCTTTTGACTTGCGATCAACCACAACCGTAATGCCGGTGGTCCCGATGTTTCACGCCAACGCCTGGGGCTATCCTTATGGAGCCCTTATCGTGGGCTGCAAGTTGGTTTTTAACGGCCCGTTTTTTACAGGCCAGGCCCTCCATTCCTTGATCTTGGAAGAAGAAGTTCACATTACCACCGGGGTGCCAACCATCTGGATGGGTCTTTTGCAATATATCAAGGAAAACAAACTTGATCTTGGCCCCTTAACTGGGCTTGGCATCGGTGGATCAGCACCACCGCCTTCGATGATCAAGACTTTTGAGGATTTGGGTGCCAAGGTTCATCACGCCTGGGGCATGACCGAAATGAGCCCGGTTGGGTCAATGGGGACTTTGAATGCTAAAACCGAAAAGTGGTCGAAGGAGGATCAATTAAAGCTCAAATCAAAACAGGGCCGGGGAATTTTCGGGGTCGAAATGAAAGTCGTGGTTGAGGATGGTTCTGAAGCCCCATGGGATGGCAAAACCTTTGGCCATTTGCATGTCAGGGGCCCCTGGGTAATAAGTCATTACTTCAAGGCCTCTGACCCGGCCACCGACAAGGATGGCTGGTTTGACACGGGCGATGTCGCGACCATTGATGAAAACGGCTATATGCAAATCACCGATCGCGCCAAGGATGTCATTAAATCCGGTGGTGAGTGGATTTCATCCATCGCCCTAGAGAATGCAGCGGCAGGCCACAGTTGCGTTGGCCAAGCTGCGGTAATTGGTCGGCCCCACCCGAAATGGCGGGAACGCCCGCTTTTGATTGTCGTTCTCGGGGAAGGCCAAAAGCTCAATAAAAAAGATATTATCGACCATTTGAAAGAGGAAGTCGCCGAATGGTGGCTGCCCGATGACATTGTCACTATCGAGGAAATGCCTTTGTCGGCAACCGGAAAGATCAAAAAAACAGTGCTCCGCGAAGTGTTCAAGGACCACCAGTGGCCCGAAGAAATTTAGGTTGATTTTAAAAGCCAAAGCATAAGGTGAATAAAGGCATAAGCTAAAAGTCCAAAAGAGACCGCGTAGCCAACCACGATTAAATGTGCTTTTAGTTTTGCCATGCCGCCTCAATAACCTCTCGTGCTTTCGGGGTCAGGTTTAGGGTATCCAAATCTGCCATAGGCACCCATGCTACCTTCGCGGCATCACCGCCCGCTTGCAATTCCCCACCCGTAACCCGGCAGATATAATCGGCAACGGTAAAGTGGTGGCGGGCCTTTCCAGCGTCATCCAGATCGATAATATCGACCATGGTCGAAAAATTAATGATCTTTATTTCAAGCCCGGTTTCTTCCAGAATTTCACGAATTACGGCCGCTTCTACGGTCTCCCCGGTTTCCTGGGCGCCGCCCGGAAGCGACCAATACCCTTCCAGGGGCGGGCTCCCCCGTTTGATCAAAAGGACTTTATCTCCTTCAAATATAATGGCACCAACGCCAAAAATTGGTCGATCTGGATATTGTCTTGTCATGGAATGGGTTATAGCCTCTTCGGGTAAAGGATAAAAGCTATGTGCGGACGCTTTACGCTGGATGCAACGTTGGAAGATCTTTTTATCGCGCTGAAACTAAAGGCGCGGTTCAATTTTATGCCGCGTTATAATATTGCCCCTGGCCAGCCGATTTTGGCGGCGCGGTTGGGGGCAACCCATGCGCTTGAATATTCCCACCTTAAATGTGGGTTGGTCCCGAGCTGGATGAAGGCCCTGCCAACCACCACGACACTGATAAATGCCAGAATGGAGACGGTGGCTGAAAAACCATCCTTTCGAAGCGCTTACCGGCGGCGGCGCTGTTTGATCCCGGCTTCAGGTTTTTATGAATGGCAAAAAACCGCTGGCCCAAAACAGCCCTACTTTATTTACCGGGAAGGGGAAGCGATTATGACCTTTGCCGGGCTTTGGGAACACTGGCAAGACGCAGAAGGCTCCGAGGTTGAAACCGCGGCGATTTTGACCGCCCCGGCCTCAAAATCGATATCCGATATTCATCACCGGATGCCGGTGGTCGTTGGCACTGGCGATCGCGAGGGCTGGTTAAAGGGCGGCAAGGGGTCGGCCGATATTCTGCAGCCCAATATTGAATTTTCCTCGCACCCAGTCTCGCGGATGGTCAACAACGTCAGGAACGATGATAAAACCCTGACCCAAGAAGTTGAGCCGTTTCAGGAGCAGACACTTTTTAGTTAACTTTTAACTCAGGCACCAGTTTGACGGCATAAAGAGCGCCGAACCCAACCCAGATAAAATTGAGAATTCCAGAAAGTACAAAAAGAATAAAAAAGGCAATAAACATGCCCACCGTACTGTCGCCGGTCATAAGCCCCAAAAGCACGACCATCATTGTCGACTGGATAATATTTACGATAAACATTACCAGAAAAAGGGCCCAGGTCGCCCTTAAAAGATTGCCCTTTAAGTATAAAAAACTTTTATGGATCGGCAGCCGGATATCCCGGGCCTCGCCGTGGAGCGAAACCGAAAGCAAAAATGTCACCCCGAACATGAGGATCAAAAAACCCATATTGAGAAAAAAGAACAAAAGCAAAGCCAGCCCACTGTCGGCCCCGATCAGCGTCAACGGGGCGGTTATCAAAAATCCTGCTGCTATCATGATACCCATTGCACAAAGGTAGCGCCAGAAAACCCTTAAAATCCTGATTAAAAATGGTCGAATGCCCCCCTCAAAGGCCACTACCGATCCACCGATAACCGCCCGGGTCCAAAGGACAATTATGCCAAGCGTTATAAAAAGGGGGGGAACCAACATTAATAGAATATAGGGGAGGTCTTCCGATATTTTAGCCTCGATTTCCCTAAGGGCTTCCTGGATGTCGGGGAAACTTTTCAGCAGCAAAATGTACCAGTCAAGCATCGGCCAAACCAGTATCATAGAGGTAATAGCCAAAAACGAAACCAGAAGCAGGAAGAGCTGTTTTTCCCGGATCATCGCCTGGAGTGTTTCGCCCAAAACCTCGAGGGCAATAATTTTGTTTTCGTCCATACTTAACCCGCCCCAATTAAATCTACTTAAGAAGCCTATCATAAGGACTTTAGAAATCCAGTCCGAAATAAGCCTAAGCGTTGCGCTTTATGGTGGTTTCCGCTAAAGCGAGTGACATGGCTGGACCATTAACAAAACTCAAAGTTCTGGATCTCTCACGGGTGCTGGCAGGGCCGTGGGCAAGTCAGATTTTGGCGGACATGGGGGCCGAGGTTATTAAAGTCGAAAAGCCTGGAACAGGCGACGACACCCGGGCCTGGGGACCACCGTATCTTAAGGACGGGGATGGCGTTGAAACCTCTGAGAGCGCCTACTTTTTATCGACCAACCGGGGCAAACGCTCGGTCGCTATTGATATCACCACCCCCGAGGGGCAAAAAATTGTCAGGAAATTGGCCAGTGAGGCGGATATTTTCCTGGAGAATTTCAAGGTCGGGGGTTTGGAAAAGTACGGGCTTGATTATGATGCCATAGCCAAGATTAACCCGGGGCTGATTTATTGTTCAATCACAGGCTTTGGCCAAACCGGCCCTAGAGCCGATGAGGCCGGTTATGATTTTATGATCCAGGGCATGGGCGGCTTAATGAGCTTCACCGGCAACCAAGAGCACGGGCCAACGAAAACCGGGGTCGCGATTGCCGATCTGACCACCGGCATGTACGCCGCGATTGCTATTCTTGGTGCGCTTCATCACCGACATCAAACCGGCCTTGGGCAGTTTATTGATATGGCGCTTTTGGATGTTCAGGCATCCTGGTTGGCCAACCAGGGCATGAATTACTTGATCGGTGGAACCCAACCAAAACTCAGGGGCAACGCCCATCCGAATATTGTTCCCTACCAAAGCTTTGACACCAAGGACGGCCACATCATTGTTGCCGTTGGAAATGACCGGCAGTTTGAAAAATTTTGCAAGGTTTTGGGGCAACCTGACTTGGCTGGGGAATACAAAACCAATCGCGAACGGGTTGAGCGCCGCGATCAGCTGGTTCCAGTTTTAATCGAAGCTTTCAAAGCCAAAACCCGGGATCAGTGGTTGGAAGAAATGAACGCCAATAAAATTCCTGCCGGCCCGATCAATAAGCTGGAAGATGTTTTTGCTGATGAGCAGATTAAGCACCGGGGACTAGTCAGGAACCTGGATCACCCCTTGTCAGGCAAGGTTCCACAAGTCGCAACACCCATTAAATATTCAAAAACCAATCTGGAATATAAAACCCCCCCGCCGCTTTTGGGCCAGCACACCGATGATGTGTTGGAAGAGCTTGGCCTCGATAAAGAAGCCATCCAAGTGCTTAAAGAAAAGGGTGTTGTTTCTTAAGCCTTTTTTGTTGTTGCAATTTTCCCGGCTTTCAGTCTGGCAAAGTAATCCTTCATATCGGCTCTGATTTCAGGGGCCATAAAATAGATGCCCAGAATGTTAGGAATTGCCAAGAGGAAAAATACGCTGTCAATAAAATCGACCACGTGTTCGGTTTGCATCACCGCACCAGGGATCAGCATGACCGAGAAAAATACCCGGAAAGAAACCACTGAGCGGCGGGTGTCGCCGAACAAAAACGTCCAGACTTTTTCAATATAATAAGACCATGAAATGATCGTCGAGAAGGCGAACATAATAGCGGCCAGCGCCAGCACCCAAGGGAACCAGAAAAAGACGCTTTCAAAAGCTGCCGAGGTCATCTGAATGTCGCCCAGAACCTCCCCGGATACCGGGTCGGTAAATAAATAGGCCCCGGTGATAACAATAATAAGCGCGGTGATAAGACCGACCAGGGTATCAATAAACGGTTCCATCAGGCCAACCAGGCCTTCTGAGACCGGCTCTCTGGTTTTGGCCGCGGCATGGGCGATAGAAGAGGTGCCCAAACCGGCTTCGGTGGAATAGACCGCACGGCGCATGCCTACAATAATCGCCCCAATGATACCCCCTTCAACGGCGGTTGGTGCGAAAGCGGACTTAATAATGATAAGGATGGCCTCAGGCAAAATTGTAATATTTACACCAATCACAATCAGGCCGGCGATTAAATAAATTCCCGCCATTAAGGGGACGAGGCGAACCGTTACCTTGGCGATCTGTTTGATGCCACCGATAATGACTACACCGGTCAGGACGGCCAAAACGATTCCAAACCAAAGCCCTTGATCAACCCCTGTAGCGGCGCGGAACATGCTGTGGGCCTGGTTTACCTGGACGATTTGCAGGATTGAGGGCAGGGTTAAAACTGCGTAAGCGACCGCAAGGAATATTCCAAGCTTGGCAAAGCCTCGGTTCTTCAAGCCGTGCCTCAGGTAGTACATCGGCCCGCCCGATACCGTTCCATCGGCATGGACCTCGCGGTATTTAACCGCCAGCGTGCATTCGGAAAATTTTACCGCCATGGCGGCAATGGAAATTGCAAACATCCAAAATGCGGCCCCCGGTCCGCCAATGGCAATGGCAATGGCAACGCCGGCAATATTGCCGAGGCCAACCGTGCCGGAAAGGGCCGTTGTAAGGGCCTGAACCTGGCTAACTTCACCGGGGGCTGAGGGATCCTCAAACCTGCCTTTTAGAACATTGAGTGAGGGGATAAACCCACGAAAATTTACAAACCCGTAGTAAACGGTCAGGAAAATCATGGGCGCCAGCATCCACAGAACAATCACCTCAACATCTACGCCTGCCAAAGAAACCTGAAAGAAAACCTTATCCGCCATCCAGGTGCCGACCGGCCCCAGGGTTTCACCCAAAACGTCATCTATGGTTCGGCCTTCAAAACTTTTTCCAAAAAAATCGAACAGAAACCAGCCCACCAGAACCACACCGATAGCCGACCAGATAAGGCGCATCCACTTCTGCATTTTTGGTACATTGAGTTCCATAAATTTCCCCCTGAAAACTCCTTTTTTTAGCACTTTAAGGAACTTGACTTGAAGTGCAAGACATAAGACGTTCTCTTGACCAAAACTTGAAGGGGTATCATTTTGAGTAAAATTCACAGGCACGAAAGTTGGACCAGTCGGTTGTCCTATATTGTTGTCGCCATTGGGGCCACAGTGGGTCTTGGAAATTTATGGCGGTTTCCATTTGAGGCAGGAAATAATGGCGGCGGGGTTTTTATCCTGATCTATTTGTTCGCGGTTTTCTTTCTGGTTTCGCCCCTGTTTATGGCGGAAACGGTGATCGGCAGGTTGGGCCGTCAAAGCGCTCCAAATTCCTTCAAAAACCTGGCGTTGAAATACGCCCGGACGGCTAATTGGAAATATTTGGGGTTCCTTGGGCTTTTTATCTCGGTCCTGGTTCTGAGCTTTTTTAGTGTCATTACCAGTCTATCGTTTGGCTATGTTTTCAAGATTTTATCAGGCACTTTTGTTACCGGCAGTCCGGAGATGATCGCAAAGGATTTTGCAGCATTTAAGGGAAATGTTTGGGGCCTAACAGGATGGCATACTATTGTGGCCCTAATAACCGGTCTGGTAGTTGGCCTGGGCATTCGAAACGGGATTGAACGGGTTGGAAAAATCCTCATGCCAGTGCTTTTTATACTGCTGGTTTTCCTGGCCGGATACGCGGCTTACATTGGTGATTTTGGCGCGGCTTTTTCCTACATGTTCACTTTCAATCCTGAAGCCTTGACAAAAGAGGTGGCACTAGCCGCTTTTGGCCAGGCATTTTTCACCATGTCGGTGGGCTCATGCGGAATGCTGACCTATGCGGCTTATGTGGGAAAACCAATCCGAATTGGCCACACCACCGCAACCATTGCGCTGGGCGACACCCTTGTTGCCTTGTTGGCGGGCTTTGCCATTTTCCCGCTGGTGTTTGGTTTTGGTCTGAATCCTGCGGAAGGGGCCGGTCTGGTTTTTGTCACGCTGCCGATCGCATTCAGTCAAATGGCCATGGGCACCCTGGTAGCTTTGGCCTTTTATTTACTGTTTATTTTTGCTGCGCTAACGACGACCATCGCACTTTTGGAAACCGTGGTGAGCTATTTTGTAGAAAAAACCGAGTATTCCCGGAGAGTAATTGGGTTGGGTCTTGCCGGCCTTTTCTGGTTCGTCGGTCTGGCCAGCGTATTGTCTTTTAATGTCTGGAGCGAATATCATCCTTTAGGCTTTCTGGGACCGGTGTTTGATTTACACCCGTTTGGGTTAATCAACGGATTTGTGGGAAATATTTTACTGCCTATTTCCGGGATTTTAATTTCGCTTTTTGCGGGCTGGATTATCCCCTGGCAGGCCTCAGAAGAAGAGTTGGGGTTTGGAAAGAAATTTCTTTTTCAAACGTGGTTGGTTGTGGTTAGATTTATCGCCCCAATTGGCGTTTTAATCCTGCTTCTGGTTAATCTTTTTTAGGAAAATAAAATGCTGGAAATGAAAGAAATTTGTGAAACCTGTGATACCCCGCTTGGCCATGAAGATGAGGCTCTGATTTGTTCCTATGAATGTA
>JAZFRG010000326.1:0-2113 GCA_036445535.1 Sphingomonadales bacterium | reverse complement strand
ATTGGCGCCAGGAAATTTTTGGCTTAAAATTCCCATGCCGGCAATGGCTGTTTCTTTCAGAGCCTCCTGGTCAGCCGACTGCATATGGACAAGTATGCTGCCAGAGGAACTAAACCCGCCAAACAGGTTGGCCCGTTGAACAAAAGCAAAGGTGTCGGGAAAATCGACCGTAATTTCCTCGCGCATAATGCGTTCAAGCTCGCCGACCTGATTTTCATCTTCCGCCCGCACGCCCATAAAAACGAAAGCCGATCCGAACGAAGCAAAATAATAATTTTCCAGTTTCGGTTCCTTTTCCCCGGAAATATAGGGGCTCAATCTTTCCATGATCGGCTTGGCAAGCTCTTCATCCAAAGCCTTGGTGGTTATCCCTGGCGGCGCCAGGAAAAAAGCATCTACCCGGTCATCCTTCAGCGTCGGCAGGTAATCCATGCTGGGCATCAGGAAAATCGTCAGGGCAATTGAGGCGCTCATCAACCCGCCGATCCAGCCTAATTGTTTTTTTCTGGTATTCGTCAGGGACATAAGTTTACCGGTTATCCCGTCCCAGAACTGGGCATGAAGATCAACATTGGGGATTCCCGTCAGCCATTTTGCGGAGATCGTTGGCAAGATTGTCATCGCGGTAATAAGAGAAACTGATACGCTGATAGCCATGGTTAAGGCCAAATCCATAAACAGCTGACCTTCCACATCTTCCAGGAACATGACCGGCAGGAATATGATCACCGTTGTCGTGGTTGACGCCAGCAATGCTCCCCAGACCTGGGTTGCGCCTTTGTCGCTAGCCTCTTCTTTTGCAACTTTCTTTTCGCGGTGGCGGACAATATTCTCCATCACCACAATTGCCGCATCCATGATCAGGCCGGTGGCAAAAGCCAGACCGGCCAGGGTGATGACATTAATACTGCGCCCCAATAGGCCCAGCACAATAATCGTGGTCATCAGCGAGATCGGTACCGCCAGGGTGATAATTGCGACAGCTTTTTTCTCACGCAAAAACCACCACAAAATTCCAACCGCAAACATTAGTCCCAAAGCCAGATTGCCGCTTAAAAGATTTATCGCCCGATTGATAAAGACCGAAGGATCGTAGGACCGGGCCATGAACAAACCTTTGTTCTTCAAAACCGTTTCATTTAATTCATTGGCCTTGGCCTTCACTGCCTTCAAGGTCTTCAGCACGTTGGTGTCTTTGTCTTTCAATAACTGGAAGGCAAAAGCCAGGTTGCCATTCTGGTAAATAACCCCACTGGGCCGCCCCGGGCCAACATTGATGGTCGCCACTTCAGAGAGATAAATCGGCAGGCCATTGCGAAAAGCAACAACCAGGTTTGGCAGAGTTTCAGCCTCGAACTTGCCTTTGAACCTCAGGGCAAACTGGCGGCGGCCGACATCCAGAAAGCCGCCGGAAATATCTGAGGAGCGGCTGGCCCGCAACGCTACCTCTGTCAGGTCTATACCAAGCGCGGCAACCTTGTAGGGGTCGATTATGATTTGCAATTCCTGCCCGGTGCCCCAACTGGAAAAAAGGTTGGATCCGGTCACTCCTGGAATCTGTTCGATTTGTGGAACAATGACGCTTTCAAAATAATCGTAAAGTGCCACCGGATTGCGTTCCTCCCCAGGCAGCATCTGGATAAAAAACCACATCAATGCTTGGGAATCATCACCAAAATCGCCAAGGAAAACCTGTGGCGGGTCGGCATCCGCAGGCAACGGGCGCAGCCGGTTCATGCGGCTGATCACTTCGATCAGGTTTTGCGTCTGGTTGGCTTCTATACCAAACTTCAGGCCAATAAAACTGAACCCGGCGGCAGAGGTGCTGGTCATTTCCTCCAGACCCGGGATGCCCAGAAGAACTTCTTCAAGTTGGTCGGTAATTTCTGATTCAATTTCGCTGGGGGCGGCGGATCGCCACTGGGTAAAAACCGTGATGAAGGATTTTTCGACATTCGGCAACAATTGCACCGGCAGCCTGAAAAGGGTAACCACCCCCATAAGCAACAGAACAGCAGCGACAACCGCCACTACCGCGGGATTTGCCAGACTTGATCGAGTAAGTTTCATCGTGCCCCAAACAAAATAAATGTTTAAGCCCAAAACAAGGCTA
>JAZFRG010000325.1:0-6724 GCA_036445535.1 Sphingomonadales bacterium | reverse complement strand
TTTTTCGGGCTTCACTTACCTTGGCGGCTAAAAAATCAGAGGTCATTAAGCTTTTAATGTTTTCAACTCGCTTGTTCAGTTTTTCCTTCCAGGAATCATCAGTTGGTTTGTTGCATGCGTTGGCTTTATTGAGATGGAAAAAGAACTTCTCAGTATCGCCAGCTTGTTCAAAAACGTAAGACAAGGCGTAATGCAACATACCGCATGCGCCGGGGTTCCCCTGGTTTTTCCCTAACAAAGTTTCCATTTTACCAACCAGGGGGTCGCCAACTTTAATTGCCTTGGCTTTTGTTAAAATTAAATAAGTGCCAAACAAATCCGGATTTACTTCAAGGGCTTTATAAGCCAACTCAATTCCCTCATCCCGATCCCCGCGGTTGAATTTGATATTGGCCAAATTTTTATACGCGCGACCAAAATCAGGGTTTAACTCAAGCGCTTTATTCAGCATTTCTGCCGCTTCGTCGGGTTCTCTAAGATCGTTTAGGACTTGCCCTAAATGGTTCCAGACGTGAGGTTGGGTGGGGTCAAGCTTTAAGGATTCCTTGAAAAGATCCCGCGCGACATCAAAATTGTTTTCGTCGTATGAAATTTGACCAAGAATTTGCAAGGCCTCCGGATTTTCCAGGTTTTCCTTCAAAACCTCTTGCAAAAGACGCGTGGCATCTTCTTTTTTGCCCTGATTTTTCAAATTTGTGGCCTCAATTAGCCTAGCATCAGTGGGTTGATTATTCATATTATTTTTTACCGTTTGTTAGGGGGCCAGCCCGACTAACCATTGAGGGCAAGGTTTTGCTCATTTTGTCTTCCAACCATTTGTTGGTGTCTATTAATTTGTCGAGATTAAGCCCGGTTTCTATACCTGAGCGCTCAAACAAAAAAGCGACCTCTTCGGTAGCAACATTGCCCGTGGCCCGGGGCGCAAAAGGACAACCGCCCAAACCACCGATGGAAGCGTCTAGCACACTTGCCCCGGCTTGAAAAGCTGCCCAGCAACTGGCCACAGCTGTATTCCTGGTGTTATGAAAATGACCCCGAAGCGGGATACCCGGCGCGAGTTCTTTTGCCTTTGAAAACAATTCTTCTACGTGGTTCGGAACAGCAACCCCAATAGTATCCGCTATCGCTATCTCAAAAGGTTCGGCTTCGGCCAATTCTTTGATGATGTCTAAAACTTTTTGAATTGGGGTCAGGCCTTCAAACGGGCAACCAAAGCTGGCAGAAATTGTCACTTGGGCACGAAGTCCCTCGGCTTTAGCGCGTTTTATAAGCGCTTTTGAAACTGTGACGCTTTCCCGGGAGGTTTTGCCCTGATTTTTTTCACCGAAACTATCGCTGGCCACCGCTACGGCTCCGATTTCATCAATGCCGCCGGTTGCCAAGGCCCTGGTCAAGCCGCGGTCGTTCAAAACCAGACCTATATAGGTAACATCTTCACGGGCGGGCAGGCCGGCCACCACAGCCTCAGCATCAGCCATTTGCGGCACCAACTTTGGGTGAACAAAACTGGCAACCTCAAGGCGCTTTACCCCTGCGTCGAGCAGCCTTCCAACCAATTCAAGCTTGTTTTCGGTTGAAAAAACTTGGGCTTCGTTTTGCAAGCCATCGCGCACCCCTACTTCAACAATTTCAATTTTTGTCATCATTTTTTCCTACTGAAATCGTTGTATATCAAAGGGAGAAATGTCTAAAGCGGTTTTCCCGGTGGTCACCAAATTGCAGATAATTTCAGCGCAGACCGGGGCCAGGGTCAGGCCTAAATGCTGGTGTCCAAAAGAAAGGTAAAGGTTTTCCAAATCCGGAACCTTGCCAAGGCAGGGGAGAAAGTCAGGCAGGGTAGGGCGGTGCCCCATCCAGCGGCTGGTTTCCTTCCCAGCAATCCCCGGGATTAATTTTTCAACATAGATTTTCAAGATTTCTGCGCGCTTCCAGTTTTCTGAAAATTCCCGTCCTGCAGGGGCAAACTCCACCGTCCCGGCCAGCCTCAAGCCGTCTGCCATCGGGGTGATAAAAAACCCGCGCTCGTGCGAACCAAAGGTCATGTCAAACTTCAAGGGCGGGTGATCGACAATTACATGGTATCCGCGCTCTGTGGCCAAAGGCACCGTGATCCCCAGGGTTTTCAGTAAATCCCCGGACTGGTGTCCTGCCGCCAAAACAGCGGCATCAACCTTATAGGCGTCTTTGCTTCCTAAAAGCGCTTGAAGTTTCCCGTCTTTGGTTTCAAAGCGGGAAATGCGGTCGACAATAGCCTGGCCACCCTGCCGGGTGAAATTATCATGAATTTGTTTCGTTACCTTCAAAGGGTCAGTGATATGAAGGCCGTTCGGGTAATAAATTGCTTTAGTAATATTTGGGCCGAGTTCCGGTATCATTTCGCGGGCCTGATCGCCTGATATTACCAAATACTCAATTTCATGTTGGTCCAGAAAAGGAAATTTTGCGCTTTCCTGGGTAAAACCCTTTTCGGTTTCAAAGACAATCATCGCGCCGTTTCTCCGAACATGCGGGGTCAAAGCCTCTTCGCGAATGGTTTTGTTCCAGGCAGCAAGGGCCCCGCTTTGGAGGGCCGCTAACGCTGCAGCGCTTTTTGCCATAGGATTTGGTCTGGTGGCCTTGAGAAATTTCCAGAACCAGGGAATTAGCGAGAAAAAGTTTTGCCAGCGAATGGTCAAAGGAGCCATCGGGTTCAAAAGCATTTTCAAAACAGCCCCAAAGCTGATGCCGTGGGACAGGGGCAGAATTTCATCGGTGGCGATGAAACCGGCGTTACCAAAGCTTGCCCCCATGCCCGGCTCGCTAGCATCGATAAGAAGGACCCGCCAACCCTCGCGTTGCAACCGCCTGGCTAGGGTGACACCAATGATCCCAGCGCCAATAACGGCAATTGTTTTTTCTTTTCCTGGGGTCATTTGACTTGAAAGCCTCTCCAAAAGGGGTCTGCCGGATCGACAGAGATTTTATTTTTCCCGGTCTGAAAGGCCCACCCGGTAATGCTTGGGACAATAGCTTCAAAATCCCCAACCTTTGCAGCGGCTTCAACACGTCCTTTGAAAAGGGAGCCGATAATACTTTCATGAATATAATCATTGCCGGGTTTTAAAGTTCCCTTGGCCGCTAATTGGGCCATGCGTGCTGAGGTCCCGGTACCGCAAGGGGACCGATCGATGCCCTTGTCTCCGTAAAAAACTGCGTTTTTTCCATCCGCCCCCTTTTCGGTCGGCGCCCCGGTCCACATCACATGGCTAACCCCCTTGATGGTGGCATCTTCAGGGTGAACGACCTCAACCTTTTCATTGGCCAGTTTTCTGATGATCGGGCTTAGCCTTTGAATATCATTGGCAGAAATGTTCTCTAGCCCGGCAAAGTTTTTTTGCCGATCAATAATGGCATAAAAATTCCCGCCAAAAGCAATATCTACCTTGATTTTCCCCAAATCGGGGCAATCAAGAACCAGGCCTTCCTTGGCAAGATATGACGGAACATTGGTAAGTTTGACACTGGTAATTTTGCCGTCTTTTTCATCATAATTGCATTTAATGACCCCGGCAGGGGCGTCCAACACCAAAACCCCCGGCGCTTTAGGCTCAACCAAACCTGCTTCCAGGGCCAAGGTGACGGTGCCTATGGTACCGTGACCGCACATTGGTAGACAGCCGGAAACCTCGATATAGATGATCCCGGTATCACAGTCGTCCCGGGTGGTGGGGTAGAGGAAAGCCCCGGACATAATGTCATGTCCGCGGGGTTCATACATCAGGGCGGTTCTAACCCAATCAAACCGTTTGATGAAATCCTGGCGTTTTTCGCTCATCGTGGCGCCAATAAGGGCAGGGTGCCCGCTGGTCACAAGTCGAACCGGATTGCCACAGGTATGGCCATCGATGCAGGCAAATTCGTGCCAGCGGGTGATGGTGTTGGGTTCGGTTTTAAACGACATTTTTCAGCCCTTAAGTTTTCTGTAAAGGGCCTCAATATGGTCTGGAATATCTTCACCCTCTTCGGAAACCGGTTCACCAGCTTTTTGCGAAAGCGGGATGGTCCCTGCCCAAATTTCAAGGTGGTGATCTTCGGCGCGATCTATTGGTGGCCCTGTACGAATTTTTGCTGAAGCTTCTTCAATCTGAAACCTCAGCAAGGTTGTCGCCTTTAGCTCGCCCGGATCACCCTCCCTGGCGTAGCTTTCCTGGCCTTCTGCCAAATGCTTGACCAAGGCTTTCAAACCAAGGTTTTTTTCGGCGGGATCCTTGATTTCTTGGCAAGTGCCAAACAAAACCGCCGAGCGGTAGTTCAATGAATGATGAAATTGCGATTTTGCCAAAACCAATCCATCCAGGTGGGTAATGGTTACACAAGCCTTAGCGCCGGCCCCCAGGTGTTTCATGATCCGCCCCTTGGTGGGCCCGTGGAGGTAAAGGCTGTCACCGTCTCTTGCCAGTGCCATGGGAATGACAAAAGGTTGGTCGCCATCAGCAAACCCCACATGGCACAGGATAGCAGCATCTACGATCGGGTAGATTTCAGCCCGCTCATAGAGCGCCCGGTCAGTTTCCCGCCGGACTTTTATTCTTTTTGATATCTCTTTTTTGGTCAAAGTACTGGGCGGTTATTTGCCGCCTCCTCAAAAATTTTTACGACCTCGGCATGAGTTGTTCCCTCAAGCGGAAGGCGAGGGGGCCGGGTTAGATAACTGCCGCGTCCGGCCAGGTGTTCACATAATTTTATGCACTGGACCAGGTCGGGCCGGGCATCCAGATGCAAAAGCGGCATGAACCACTTGTAAATCTCAAGTGCTTTTTCAGTTTCCCCCTCGAAGGCAAGCTTAAACAGGGCGTTTCCTTCTTTCGGGAAGACATTGCTCATCCCCGAAACCCAGCCAACCGCCCCCAAGGCGACGCATTCCATCACCACATCATCGAGCCCGCAAACAAGCGTAATTTTATCGCCAAGCGCATTTTGGATGTCGACAAAGCGGTTCGGTGCCCCGGATGACTCCTTGATGGCAGCCACGGTTTCTATTTTAGAAAGTTCGGCAACAATCTGAGGGGTTAAGTCAACTTTGTAGCTGGGTGGGTTGTTATAAAGCATAATCGGCAGATCAGAAGCCTTGGCGACAGTGGTATAGTGATTGATAATCTCGGCGCTGTTACCGCCGTAAACCATCGCTGGCAGAACCATTAAAGCATCCACACCTATTTTTGCCGCATCCCGGGCCAGCTCAGCCGCTAACCCCGGGGTATATTCGGCAACCCCCGCGACCACAGGCACTTTGCCGCCAGCCGCTTCAACCGCCAGGGCAATTACATCACGCTTTTCTTTTGCCGAGAGCGAGCAACCTTCACCAACGGTGCCGCACATCACAAGCCCTGCGACGCCGTCCCTGACCAAGGCCTCAATAACCTTGCTGGTCGCCTCCAGGTCCAGGGAAAAATCATCCCGGAATTGAGTTGTGACTGCAGGATAAACCCCACGCCAATCCACCATCTGTGTCTCCTTTTAGAGTTCAGGTGCCTTGTTATTTGCATCAACTTTGTTAAGGTCACAAGCAGCAATCGTAAACCCCTAAAGGATAAAGGGAGAAAAAATTATGTTGCCCGAAACCCTTTCGCAATTTCTCGGAGAACATTCGGCGAAAGTTATCAGCTTTGGAATCCCTGTGGATGTTAATTCATCGCATATGGAGGGGGCGTCCATGGCACCGTGGGAAATCAAAAAGGCTTTGTTTCATGAAGCGGGCAATTCATTTTCTGAAACCGGGGTGGATTTGTCGGGAGAGGATGTCTTCGCCTCGGCCGGGGTTTTGCAATACCGACCCCCGACCTGGTTTGAGGATATCGAAAAATCAGCTATAATTTTAGCCAATGAAAAGCGTTTTCCGATTTTTATCGGCGGCGATCATTCGATTACTTTTCCAATCATTAAGGGGCTTTCAAAAAGCTTGAAAAATCTCACAATTCTGCACATTGACGCGCATCCCGACCTTTATGACAATTATGACTATAATATTTTTTCACATGCTTCCCCGTTTGCCCGGATTATGGAAAAGGGCCTGGTGAGACGCCTCATTCAGGTCGGAATCAGGACGGTAACCCAACACCAAAGAGACCAGATCGCAAAATTTGGCGTCGAATGTCATGAAATGAAGGACTGGAACGGGTCTCTGGATTTGGAACTTGATGGACCGGTTTATATGTCGATCGATATGGATGGCCTGGATCCAGCCTTCGCGCCCGGCGTCGCTCATCCTGAACCCGGGGGATTAACTTCACGGGAAGTGATTAGCCTTATCCACCAGGCCGGACCTCATCTGATCGGCGGTGATGTCGTTGAATTTAATCCCAATTGCGATCCCCAGGGGATTACCGCTATAGTCGCGGCCCGGCTGGTGCGTGAATTGGCCGGGGTAATTTTAGCAAGGGATTAAGAGAATGTTTTTAAGAGTTTTGGTGTTTATTGTTTTGGGCGGGTTTATTTTCCCCGTCAATGCCCAGGATTTGGCCGAGGTGGATATGGTTAACCCCCGCCAACCTTTGGAAAATCTGGTCACCGGTGGCCAGCCCAGCGAAGACGATTTAAAAAAATTTGCTGAAGAGGGTTTTGGCCTTGTGATCAACCTAAGGCGACCCGGCGAATTTGATGATTTTGATGAAGCAGAGGTTGTTGAAAATCTGGGCATGAAATATATTAACATCCCGGTTCGCAATATGCGCGACCTGACCCCGGA
>JAZFRG010000324.1:0-5932 GCA_036445535.1 Sphingomonadales bacterium | reverse complement strand
CACATTCATATTGCTGAGCAAATTGCCGAGGTTGAGCGCTGTCTTGAGGTCCATGGCAGACGCCCGGTGGAATGGCTTTTGGAGAATGTTGAAGTTGGTGAAAACTGGAACCTGATTCACGCAACCCACCTAACTCTGGATGAAATAAAGGGAATTGCCAAATCCGGCGCAACCGTGGTTCTGTGCCCGACCACCGAGGCCAATCTCGGCGATGGTTTGTTCCCCTTAAAAGACTTCAGTGCCGCCGGGGGCAGATATTCGATCGGCTCGGACAGCCATGTTTCGGTCGACCCTAGAGAAGAGCTGAGGTTGCTGGAATATGGCCAGCGGCTGAGCTTTCGGCACCGCGGCATTGCCGGAAAAAACCCGGGCCCAGCGCTGTGGCAAGCGGCAATTAAAGGCGGCGCCACAGGTATGGGCCATAAAAAAGCTGGGCTTCAGGTAGGGGCGCCGGCGCACATTAATGTTCTGGATGAGAATGCTCCAGGCCTGGTTGGCCGGGACGGGGATGAAATTTTAGACAGCCTGATTTTTGCCGGGCAACCAAACCCTATTCGGGATGTTATGGTAAATGGCACTTGGCAGGTCAGGGATTTCAGGCACAAAAACGAAGACGCTTTAAGTGCCAATTTTGTTTCTGTATTGAGAGCCTTATAGGCCCTTGCGGCCAGGTTTCAGTTGGGGCACAAAGGTTTCCGGGGAGATTAAAATTAATGACATCTGCACGGCGCGATAATTCCAGAAACATCAAAAGCCCGACCGGGTCTGAGATCACCTGCAAGAACTGGTTCTCGGAAGCCGCGATGCGGATGCTGATGAATAATCTGGATCCGGAAGTGGCCGAGGCCCCGGAGGAGTTGGTGGTTTACGGCGGGATTGGCCGGGCCGCCCGGAACTGGCAATGCTACGATCAAATAATTGCCTCCCTAAAAGACCTGGAAATTGATGAAACCTTGCTGGTCCAGTCCGGCAAACCGGTCGGGGTTTTTAAAACCCACGCGGATGCCCCCCGCGTTCTGATTGCCAATTCCAATCTGGTGCCGCACTGGGCGACCTGGGATCATTTTAACGAGCTCGATAAAAAGGGCCTGATGATGTACGGCCAGATGACCGCCGGCAGCTGGATTTATATCGGCAGCCAGGGCATCGTCCAGGGCACCTACGAGACCTTTGTCGAGATGGGCCGCCAGCATTTTGGCGGCGATTTAAAAGGGAAATGGATTTTAACCGCGGGCCTGGGCGGTATGGGCGGTGCCCAGCCACTGGCAGCTACAATGGCCGGTGCCCACATGCTGGCGATCGAATGCCAGGCGAGCCGGATCGAGAAACGCCTTGAGACCGGCTACGTCGATAAAATGGCGACCTCGCTGGATGAGGCCTTAGAAATTATAAAAGGCGCCTCCAAGCCAACCTCGGTTGGGCTGTTGGGCAATGCCGCCGAGATCATTCCCGAGATGGTCAAAAAGGGTATCAAGCCCGATGCCCTGACGGACCAGACCTCGGCCCACGATCCGGTAAACGGTTATCTGCCGATAGGCTGGAGCGTGGCGGAGTGGGAAGAAAAGCGGAAAAGCGATCCCAAGCTGGTGGAAAAAGAGGCTAGAGCTTCGATGGCGATCCACGTCCAGGCGATGCTCGATTTTCATGCCCTGGGCGTGCCAACCGTGGATTACGGAAATAATATCCGCCAGGTTGCCTTTGAGGAAGGCGTGAAAAATGCCTTTGATTTCCCGGGCTTTGTGCCCGCTTATGTGCGGCCCCTTTTCTGCGAGGGCAGGGGCCCGTTTCGCTGGGTTGCGCTGTCCGGCGACCCGGAAGATATTTATAAGACCGATCAAAAGGTCAAGGAGCTGGTCGATGATCCGAACCTCCATAACTGGTTGGATATGGCCAGGGAGCGGATTTCCTTTCAGGGACTGCCGGCAAGGATTTGCTGGTTGGGTCTGGGCGATCGTGACCGGGTGGGCCGGGCCTTTAATGCGATGGTGGCATCGGGCGAAGTCTCAGCCCCGATTGTGATTGGTCGCGATCATCTGGATAGTGGTTCGGTGGCCAGCCCCAACCGCGAAACCGAGGCGATGATGGATGGCTCGGATGCGGTTTCCGACTGGCCTTTATTAAATGCATTATTAAACACCGCGGGTGGGGCGACCTGGGTTTCGTTTCATCACGGCGGCGGTGTCGGAATGGGCTTCTCACAGCACTCAGGTGTGGTTATAGTCGCTGACGGCACCGAGGCTGCGGATCAACGTTTGGCACGGGTACTTTGGAATGATCCTGCTACCGGGGTGATGCGTCACGCCGATGCCGGTTACGAGATTGCAGAAAATTGCGCAAAGGTAAAAAACCTTAAATTACCAATGCTTAAGTAGAAAAATTTTTATAAATTAGAGGGAGATAAATAATGGCTGCAGGTGGAAAACACGAACAATGGTCGTCGAATTGGGGCTTCTTAATGGCGGCTATTGGGGGCGCGGTCGGCCTCGGTAATATCTGGCGGTTTCCCTATATAACCGGAGAAAATGGCGGCGGCGCCTTTGTTCTGATTTATTTGGGGGCGGTTGTTTTTGTTGCGATTCCAATTTTAATTGCCGAATTACAGCTTGGCAAACGCGGCCACAAAGATATTGTCAGCGGCACCCGGAACGTTGCGGTCGCGGCCGGGAAATCCAAATACTGGGGAATTATTGGCTGGCTAGGATTATTAGCCGCCTTTTTTGTGCTGACCTATTACAGCGTGATTGCCGGCCAGGTAATCGATTACGTTTTCCAGTCGGCGGCCGGAACTTTCGCAGCCGGAACCCCGGAAGAGGCCAGAGCCCACTTTGACACACTTGAAAGCAGCCCGTGGCGAATGATGATCGGCCATTCGATTATTATGCTGATAACGGTAGCGGTCGTTGCTAGGGGCATCCAAGGGGGTGTCGAAAAGGCAGCCAAAATTTTGATGCCGACTTTCTTTGTCATGCTCTTGGCGATGTTTTTCTATGCCATGGTGGTTGGTGATTTTGCCCGCGGCTTTGAATATATGTTCACCTTTGATTTTTCAAAAGTAACCGCGAACACGGTTCTTATTGCCATCGGCCAGGCGTTTTTCTCGATCGGGATTGGTTTTGGTTATATGCTCGCATTTGGCTCGTTTCTGCCAAATGACATTAACATCCCCAGAACCTCGGTTATTATTTCGCTGGCCGATGCCGGTGTTGCAATTATCGCCGGGCTGGTTATTTTCCCTCTGGTATTTGCCTTCGGGCTGGAACCGGGAGAGGGCCCGGATCTGATTTTCCGGATCCTGCCGATGGTCTTTAATCAGATGGATTTGGGCGCTATTGTCGGTTCGATTTTCTTTCTGCTTTTGACCTTTGCTGCCTTAAGCTCGGCAATCGCAATTCTTCAACCCGCGGTCAGCTATCTGGAAGAATCCTGGGGCATGAGCGTGAAAGGGGCGTCAATGGCTGCCGGCGGCGCGGCCTGGGCGTTGGGGATAGGCTCGGTTCTTTCCTATAACCTGTGGTCGGAAAACTATCCCTTAAGCTTTATTAAAACCTTTGAAACCAGTACCGTCATGGGCATTATTGATTTTATAACAGCCAATTACATGATGCTGGGTGGCGGGATTTTAATTGCGGTCTTCGTTGGCTGGAGCTTCAAGGCTGATTGGATCAAGGAAGAGTTCAAGGATGAAAGCCCGATCCTGTTTACCGTCTGGTTGTGGCTGGCCCGTGTGGTTGCCCCTGCCTCTGTTGCAATTGCGCTATACTTCCAGTTGACCGCTTAAAGGAAAGCTTTAATGCCAAATACCCTTAAATCAGGGGCCTTGTCTTTAGCGACCCTCCGCAAGGGCTATCAAAGCCCGGCGGTGGTTGCGCTGTCCACAAGTGACCAGGCAAAAATTCAAGCGGCGCGTGATACCGTTTTAAAGGTGCTTGAGGAAGGCCGCACGGTTTATGGCATTAATACCGGTTTCGGGCTTTTGGCACGGACCAAAATCGCCCCGGATCAACTGGGAGATTTGCAACGCAATCTTGTACTGTCGCACATGGCGGGGGTGGGGGATTACCTGGAAGACGATGTTTGCCGCCTGGTTCTTATCCTGAAAATTTTGAGCCTGGCCAAAGGCCATTCCGGGGTTCGGATAGAGTTGGTTGAAACCCTGAACGCACTTCTAAAAGCAGAGGTTTATCCCTGTATTCCTGAAAAAGGTTCGGTCGGGGCTTCCGGGGATTTGGCCCCTTTAGCGCATCTTTCAGGGGTGCTGTTGGGGGTTGGCAAAGTTCGCCACAAGGGCAAGGAATTAACCGCAGAAAAAGGTCTTGAGATCGCCGGTCTAAAACCCATGACCCTGGAGGCGAAAGAAGGACTGGCCCTATTAAACGGCACCCAGGTCTCGAACGCTTTGGCTTTATCGGGGCTTTTTGAAATTGAAAAGGTTTTTGCCGCCGCCATGGTCGCGGGGGCGTTATCAGTAGATGCCGCCAAGGGCTCTGACGCGCCTTTCACTGCGGGGCTTCATGAGGTTCGCGGGCAAAAGGGTCAAATTGCTGTGGCAAAAGTTTACCGGTCTCTTTTAGCGGGAAGTGCGATTCGTCAAAGCCACCTTGAATGTGAACGGGTTCAGGATCCCTATTGCCTCAGATGTCAGCCTCAGGTGATGGGCGCAATCCTCGATCAAATGGAACATGCCGCTGACATTTTGCTCCGGGAGGCCGGGGCGGTGAGCGACAACCCGATTGTTTTTGCTGACAGTGGCGAGATTATCTCAGGCGGTAATTTCCACGGTGAGCCGGTCGCCATGGCGGCAGATAATCTGGCGATCGCTTTGGCGGAAATTGGCAATCTGTCAGAGCGCCGAACCGCGCTTTTAATGGATGAAAAACTGTCCGGGTTGCCGGCCTTTCTGATCAACGAAGGGGGCTTGAATTCCGGTTTTATGATTGCCCAGGTTACGGCGGCGGCGCTGGCCTCTGAAAACAAACAAATGGCGGGGCCCGCCAGCGTCGATACGATCCCGACCTCGGCCAACCAGGAAGACCATGTGTCGATGGCAACCTTCGCCGCGCGCCGCCTTCATGACATGGCCTGGAACGCCGGCAATATTGTCGCCGTAGAAATTTTAGCGGCGCTTCAGGGGATTGATTTTCATGCCCCTTTGAAAACCTCTAAGGCGCTTTTGCCGATTTATCAGAAAATTCGTAGCAAAGTGCCGAATTTGTCCCAGGACCGGCCAATGACCCCGGATATCGAGGCCATCCACGCCCTGATCAGGGCTGGCGAATTTGAAGGCCTGGTTGGGGACCTTTTACCCAGCGGGCCCAGGAATGGCTGAGCTTTTCCAATTGTCAGACGGCGAGGGCCCGCTGTTAATCACGGTGCCCCACGCGGGGATGGCCATTCCAGATGACTTAAGGGAAAATTATACCGAGGCCGGGCTTTCGGGGATGGATGCAGATGTCTTTGTCAATGAGCTGTACTCTTTTACCAAAGCCCATGGCTATTCAAACCTGATCTCGAACATTTCCCGCTATGTGGTGGATTTAAACCGCTCTCCAAGGGATGAAAACCTGTACCCCGGGCAATTCTCAACCGGGCTTGTGCCAACCGTTTCCTTTGATGAAAGGCTGCTTTACCTGGAGGGCAAGGAGCCCGGCATGATCGAGCGGATAGGGCGGATTAAAACCTATTTTTTCCCCTATCACCAGGAGATTGAGAAGACGCTTCAGGCCAAAAAGGAAAAACATGGGCGGGCACTTTTATGGGATGCGCATTCGATCAAGTCCCACGTCCCCAGCCTTTTTGAGGGTAAATTGCCGGACTTTAATTTTGGCACCTTCGATGGCAAATCCTGTGAGCTTCCGGTCGAGGAAGCCTTTTCCAAAGTAATGAAAGAATTTCCGGAATACAGCTTTGTTTTTAATGGCCGGTTCAAGGGCGG
>JAZFRG010000323.1:0-3629 GCA_036445535.1 Sphingomonadales bacterium | reverse complement strand
CAATTGGAAAGCATAGTTGAACAGCAAAAGGCACTGTGAAAAATAAAATTCAAGGAGTGCTTTTTGGGGAGAGTTTTCGATCTTCCCAGGTTTTGAAAAACGCCAATGACCGGGAGTGAATTTTGGGCCCTGCTGTCATTCCCCAAATACCGATAATCAAGAAAAGGCAGGCCTCGGAGAGTTTTTGGGTCCACTTCAATAAATTCGAATTGGCCGGTTGCCAAATTTATTGCATGCAGGAAATTTTCCGGATTTTCTAAAAAGCGATACATCTATTTCCCATTTACACTTCAACCAAATAAAAGCTATCCGGCTTTAGCTAAAGTTCTTTCAAGATGGTTTGCCATTTAAACCGGATTTGATAATTTTTCCATTGGAAATAACCCCAGGGTTTTGGCAAAAGATATGACCTTGGAAATTTCGGCTTGGTTTTTTACAAGCACATCCTGTTTTTCTTTGTTATGAGCCTCAGGACTAAAGGGTGTTTGCCCTTCCTTGGCATGGGTCCTGAAAAGTGGCCCCTCAAGGGTCTGTTTTATTTCTGCTTTTGTAAAACCATAGCCAAAAAATTTATTTAAGGCGCTCAAGGTTTTTGCCTTGTCCTTTAAAAAGCTTTGTGAATTAAGGGTCCTAACCCGGGTCGGGTCAGCGGTTTTTGAGGTTTCAGAAAAAAGTCTGACCTGGAGACCCCAGACCAAAGCCGCGCGCTCTAGCGGGCTAAGGGCACCCGGTTCCCTAATTCCCAGATTGGCCCCAAAATCAGCCATGAAAAGCTTCAAAATTCCATCGACAAAGGTCTGCCGGGGCTCACCTCCGGAAATGACCGCAACCAAAAAGTCTTCCAATGGCCCAAAAAGCAGCAGAACCTTCCCGCAACCGGGTTCGGATAAAATTTTAGGAAGCAGATTATTGGCCCCGTTTGAAGGTTTGATAAGCGTCCGCTCTCCTGGATTGAAGGACCTTGCCAAAAGTCCAAGGGTGGTTTTGCAAAGGTTTTGAAAATCCAGTCCACCAGTTTCATTCGCACGGAGAAAGCCGGAAAGATTGAGGATCGAAAAAGGTTCCTTTAAAGATAGGGCGCGGCCAGGGTGATCCAGGCACCGGGCCAAAAGGGTGGAACAGCAAAAAGCGCTGTGGAATATAAAATCGCAAGTGCCCGATATTTCAGCGGTCAACCGGACAACCTGGTCAAAGGGCACCGTGCCCTGCTTTTGGCTGGTGCCAAGCGTCCGGTTGTCGAGAAATGGCAAGGTCGAAATTGCCTCGCGACTGACAGGCACAAAATGGCAGCTCCCTTGCCGCCAATCCATGGCATAAAGAAAGTTAACCGGGTCTTTCAAAAACCCCTGAACCTGCTCATCAGCTATCATACCTTTGACCCTTGTTTACCCCAGACCCTACGTTGCCGGGCCCATTATCGCAATAATGGTTACTAATAATTCTTGGTAAAATTCAAAGTTAAGACTAAGGTCAAAAGGTTAGGTTTCAACACTAAAATTTGGAGTTCACATGAAGCCCCTCAAAAAAATTGCGGTTCTGTTTTTTTCCTTTTTGCTTTTTATCCCCACCAGCCAGGCCCAGGAGCAGGGCGGGCCCAAACTTTGGTCTTTAAGTGATGACGACACAACGATTTATATTATGGGTACGATCCACATTCTAACCAAAGATGTGGATTGGTTCAGGCCAGGAATTAAGGAAGCCTTTGAAGGATCTGAGGCGTTGATTTTAGAGCTTGGCCCTGAGCAGGAAGACCCGGCCATAATCCAGCCATTGATCGTAAAATACGGATTACTAAAGGGCGGCGAAACCTTAAAGACCCTGTTATCAAAGGAAGATTATATCAGATTGTCTAAGGCCTTAACCGGGTTGGGGACACCTGGAAACGCGCTGGATACCCTGCAGCCCTGGCTAGCCGCAACTTTCCTGACCGTGCAGGTGGCCGCAAACCACGGGTTTTTGCCTCAATACGGGGTAGAGAAAATCCTTGAAAAAAGCGCCAAAAAAAGAGGCATTCCCATTCAAGGCCTGGAAACTGCAGAGTACCAAATTGCTATTTTAGCCAGTTTATCCCCTGAAAATCAAAATATCTATTTGAGCCTGACCCTTGACGAGCTGGATTTGGTTGAGGATATCTTTATTGAAATGCGCGACGCCTGGGTGGCCGGCGACACCGAAACCCTGGATGCCCTCATTAACCAGGGTACCGAGGAAATTCCCGGGTTTGCCGAAGCCATTCTTTATCAAAGAAACCGGAACTGGGTTGGCGATCTAACTGAATTGCTGGAGGTTCCAGGGCAATATTTTGTCGCGGTGGGGACCGGGCATCTTGTCGGCGCCAACAATCTGATTGCTCTTCTTAGGGAAGCCGGGTTTGAGGTTACAGTGGATTGAATCTAAGTCCCGATGAGGGCTGTGCCACAAACCTTTTTTTAATTCCTTTTTGGTAAAATGCGCTTTAGGAGAAAACCGTGAAGCGCCTGATAAACAGAATTGTTTTTATTTTTTTAGCCCTCGCGTTCGCGGGCACCTGGAATATTGGCGCCTTTGCAAAACCGCCGCTATGGAAATTGCAGGATGAAGATACCACCATTTACCTGCTGGGCACCTTTCATCTTTTGAGAAAAGAAACGGTCTGGTACACCCATGAAATTGATGACGCCTTGAAGGCCTCTGATGTCCTTTACCTGGAACTATCCCCTAAGGAGTTGAATAGCACCGAGGGATTTGACTACGTTTTGTCCAGAGGGTTTTTCCCTGATGGGACCTACCTTACAGATTTTATTAGCGATCAGGAATTTTATCGCCTCCAGGAATTAATATCCGAGGCCGGGGGCACGCCCTTTATGGTCTTCAGGATGAAACCGATGATGGCTTCCCTGGTTCTTTCCCAGTCCCCCTTAAGCAAAGGGTATGATCGAATTTATGGGGTTGAGGAGGTTTTGATTGGCAGGGCCCATAAATTTGGCCGACCGATTAAAGGGATGGAAAGTTTAAGCGTGCAATTGGATGCTCTTTTTGATTATTCGATTGAATTTCAACTGAAATACCTGAGAGCGGGAATAAATGGTTCCCGAGAAAGTTCCGTTAATATCAACACCCTTTCCGAGGCTTGGGTAAATGGCGATTTGGAAAAATTAAATATTGGTGAGGATGAATTTCCCGAATACCAGGAAAAGCTTTTGTTTGAGCGTAACCGCAGCTGGGTGTTAAAAATTAAAGAGATGATGCGCGAACCCGGGCAAATTTTCATTGCCGTCGGGGCGGGCCATTTTGTAGGTCAAGAAAATGTCATCGAATTGCTGGAAAAAGAAGGATTTTTTCCAAAACGCCAATAACAAATTTTCGATTATTTCATCCTCACGCAGAAGTGAAAAAAAATTGCTACAAATCCAAAAAAAAATCCCTAAATACCAATCGAGAAAATAAATGAGAAAAGGACATTTGAATGAAAAAAAGTACAATAATTGTTGCCTTCGTTGCTGGTTTGATCGGGTTTGGGGCGGGAAATGCCTTTTGGTATCTGGCTAGCCCTTTTTGGATCGATATTGAGGTAAATGAGGCCTTGGCCGAAGAAGCAAAAACCACCCTGCTGGCGGCCGGGACCTTTGTTGACGCCGATGCTATTCATA